>NZ_JAUBSH010000008.1:0-131153 GCF_036704705.1 Microcoleus sp. K1-B1
AATAGATAGTCTAGATGGAAGCTCATAACGGTAAATGTATTAGTAGGTACATTTTACACCATAAACTCAGGAGAGCCAAAATTTGGCTTAATAGTCAATAGAGTTTGGGCGTTCATTACTGTTGGCTTACTTTTGAGAACTCAAACATTCTCAAACATATTGATCCTCAAACTCCTCTTGGGGTGGTGCGCCTGCGGCGCACCCCCTGAACGGTTACGATTTTTTTAAGTGTGAATTTCTACGGACATCCCAAACTTTCGCGAGTAGAAACTCCCGTCACGGGATTGACACCATCTGCTTTCTCGCACAGGAGAGTAACTTGATAAGCGTCGATAATCGCGTCACTAAAATCAGCGCCGGAAATGGCAGCATCAAAAAACCGAGTTCGAGTCATAATTGCCTCGGAAAAATTAGCATTCGTCAAATTAGCGCCGTCGAATGTAACTCTATCTGCCAAAGCGCCGGAAAGGTTAGCACCTGACAAGTTGGCATTTAGCAAAACTCCCTTAGTCAAAATCGCATTAGTTAAATCAGCACCTTGAAAATTGGTTCCCCGCATTTCCGCAGCGACAAATGTTCCCCCCGCTAAATCCGAGTTGGAAAAATCGCGATCGGACAAATTAATATTTGTGTAGTTAATATTTGTTTTCGGCAGGGCAAATGCCGGAGTAGCACTCAGCAGCACCCACGCAAAAGCCAACACTAAACTTAAAACCAGGCTCAGGAAAATTCGGAAAACACTTTTCATGATGATGGGAATAGGGAATTGGGCATTGTTGACTGTTGACTGTTGACTGTTAACTGTTGACTGTTTACTGTTTACTAATGACTAATGACTAATGACTAATGACTAATGGCTAATGACTAATGACTAATTAAAATCGCTTTACCCAATCTTCGCCAACGCTAAGTGTCAAGTCAGAATTGATTTCACCGGTAGAAGATGCTTCAATTTTACCGCCGCCTAACTCTTTTCGCAGTAGATTCGCTGCCTCTAAATCCCCTTGCTGAACAATAATTTGACTTTGACGCTGCTTCTGGGGCGCATCCTGCTGCACTACAGATACATTAAAAAAGCCTTTTTTTGTGAGAAATTCAGCAACGTTTTTTGCAGTTGTCGGTTTGCTAGAAGCGTTTTGGACAGATATTTTGAGGTTTTTGGGCAACAGGGACTCGCTGGGATTGCGAAGTCGTCCTTGTTCAAAATCCGGCACGCCCAGGTTCAAATATTGTGTCATAATGCGATCGCGCCCCAGCGCATCTACAATCCAATAACTCCTCAAATCCCCTGTTTCTGAACTAGAACGTCCAGGCAACATTACCATTTTAAAATTATCTCGCTCCAATTGCAAACCGAAATTGGCCAGCGTCAATATTTCCTCATAACTTAGGTTTGTATCCACATATTTTTGCATCAATCGAACAATTTGTGGCAAGCGCACCAATACTGATGGACTTGCGAGGCGATCCCTAATAGCTTGAATTAAAGATTGCTGCCGCTGAATGCGGCCAATATCTCCTAAACCATCGTTGCGAAATCGAGCAAATTGTTCTGCTTGTTCTCCGTTGAGAGTTTGCCATCCCTTGCCTAAGTTTATTTTTAACTTTTGAGCGGAATCTGTATAGGACATCGCGCGAGGTACAAATACCTCAACTCCGCCCAACAAATCGACTAATTCCTGAAACGCATTGCTGCTGACTCGCACGTATCGTTCAATTTTCGTATTGTTCAGCATACTGCTAACCAATCGCGTCGCCAAAGCTGCTCCTCCTCTAGCATTGGCTTCGCTAATTTTGCTGAAGCTAACTCCGGGATCTTCGACTTTAGTATCCCGTGGAACTGAAAGCAAACTAATAGATTTATCTCTAGGTTCGAGGTGCAATAAGAGTATGGTATCGCTGCGACCGTTAAATATCTTAGGGGAATTGACGGCAGCTTCTGGCACGCCGTCAATTCCCAATATCAAGATATTAACTGACCGCGACAGGCGGTATCCAGAGCGGTTGGAGGATAGATAGTCAAAGCCAGTCGCCTCTAATACTCTATTGATAATTGGGGGTTCCACGGGAGCTAAAAGGGCGGTAATTGCCCCCAAGGTGGCCGAGATGGCTGCTGTGAAAACTAGGAAAAATAGCCCCACTATATACAGGAAGAATTTAGGCTTTTTTCGAGATATTTGATCGACTGGTGTAACAAAGTCTCTTTTAAAAATTGACAAGTTTTTCATGGACTTGCTGTTGGTTATTGCAGTTTTTCAGCTTTGCAGTAAAACTTGGGCGGTGCTTCTGGAAAGTATTTGAACATAGCCGGACACAGCCAGCCTTCGAGATTTTTCGATTCCCACCGATACCAGTTACCGCCGTATTCTGCTTTCAACCACAGCATTTCTGCTTGATATCCGGGAAATGGATTGGCTGAAAATAAAAGTCGGAAACCTTGAGCGGCATTGGGAATGTCTGCGACAAGCGCGTTAATCATTTCGGGGACGCCCTGAACAAATGGTTCTCGGACAAGTCCGACTCGCTCGTCGTCAAAAACCCAGGTGTACTGTTCGCGATAGGGGTAAATTACCATCATGGCATTGGACATGGTATTCGCCTCTTTTCATTTCCTTTTTTTGTCTGCAAAAATACAAGTGTGGATACATTATATTCTGTTGCGCGGAAGTTGTGCGCTATCCGATTTGACAACCCTGTTTTAAATTAGGAATTTTAGCGGGTTATTTACAAATTTTATTCGGTTTGGGCGGATTGGCGAAGTTTACGGCTATGGGGCTTTAGATATATTTTTGTTGTTGTTTTTATTAGAGGTAAATAGTATCCCAATTATGCAAGTAATAAATGTGATTACTGCCAGGTTTTTTACTCTTAGGGTGCCTATTTGTATAACCTTTACTACGTTTATACTAAGGACAAATAGTCTGTATTTATCCGAACTCTAAGAAGCGACACCCTAACTACAAACCTATAACTGTTTGTAGCTGGGTGTTATCTTTGTTTTCGGGAAGCTCCAGCTCAAATTCTCGTCAGCTCAACTAGGGCATTAGCTAAATATTGATACTGCGGCAAAGTATTATATAACTGAGCCGAAATCCTCACCAACTGCTTACTAGCATCCGGCCAAGGAATCACCGGAACTTCAATTTTAAAAATCTCCCACAGCGCCTCTTGCAAAGGTGGAATTCCTCCCTTTGCAACCACATCAGACTGGGAGTCTAGCAGCGGCACAACAGCCATCGAACCCACCATTTCATCAGGACAAGGCAGCGGCAAATCTAATTTGTCAGCCAATATTTTTCTCCCCGCCAATGCTAAAGCATGATTCTTTGCCCTCAATTCCGGCCAGCCGCCGCTCAATAAAGAGCCCATAAAATCAATAGCTACAGGCACGCACAAATAAGGGCTAGGATCGACAGTTCCCATCCAGTCAAATTCTAATTGAAAGCGCGATTTATCAGCGCGGGGCGAATTAGCACCGTGACTGATTGTAGTTGGTCGAATGGCATTTTGTTTGTCGCGCCGCACGTATAAAAAGCCCGCACCTTTCGGCGCGCACAGCCACTTGTGGCAATTTCCCGTATAGTAAGCCGCGCCAATTTCCTCTAAATTCAGTGCTACCATTCCCGGCGCGTGAGCTCCGTCTACCAATACATCCACGCCACGGTTAGCTAACTCACCGACTAACTGTTTGATGGGAAAGATTAAACCTGTTTGGCTGACAACGTGGTCTAATAAGGCTAACTTTGTTTGCGGTGAAACGCATTTAATTATTGCTTCAATAATTTGGTCGGGTGACTCAATGGGAAAGGGAACTTCTGCTACTATTACTTTAGCGCCTGTACGCTCGGCTACAAAATTAAGTGTGTTGCGGCAAGCGTTGTATTCCTGATTTGTGGTTAGCAATTCGTCACCCGGAGAAAAACAGAGCGATCGCAAAACTGCATTTACTCCCGTCGTGGCATTCGGCACAAAAGCCAAGTCATCCTCAGCCGCACCGATAAATGCTGCTAACTGATTTCTTGCATTATCCAACAATGGTTCAAATTCCCGCAGTAAAAAGCGCAATGGTTCTCTTTCTAGTTGTTCTCGAAAAATGGTTTGCGCTTCGAGTACGGGAATCGGACAGGCCCCAAAAGATCCGTGATTGAGGAAAGTTATATTGCGATCGAGCAACCAATATTGGTTAATCATTAGTAATTAGTAATTAGTAGTTAGTAATTAGTCATTCGTCATTAGCCATTAGTTAGCCAACAGTCAACAGTCAACCGTCAACCGTTACTCATTTTACCTTTTAATTGCTCAAACTCTTCTAATGTATTGCAATTGGATAACATTACTGCTTCTCGTTCCCCTACAGGTAGAGGGCTTGCGGAGATTTGATTTAACCACACTTGAAAGGAACGTCCCCCTTTGTCAATAAAACTTTGCAAACTGGGCAGAGATTGTTGGCGGTAGAAGCCGCACAAAGGCTCCCAGCGCGAATTTTGATAAGGCACAACTGCTAAAGTTGATGGGGGAAATTCTGTTAACTGACTTGCCCAATTCTGAATAATCTGGGCATCCAATAAAGGCAAATCGCAAGCTAACAGTAAAATCCACTCGGCGGCAATTTCTGTCAATCCCTGAGTCAATGCAACCAAGGGCCCGCAGCCCGGATTGTACTCTACCAGAAATTGGGATGTTTCGGTTAAGGTCGATCGATAGCGATCGGGCCAAGCAGTCAGAACATAAACTTCGGGGGTTACAACTGCGGCAACTTCCAACGCCCGCTGCAATAGGGATTTGCCCTCAATTTCCAGCATAGCTTTATCCCTACCCATCCGCGAACTTTGACCGCCTGCAAGCACAATTACAGCAATTTTATGATTAGTCATTAGTCAGTAGTCATTAGTCAGTAGTCAGTAGTCATTAGTCATTAGTCAGTAGTTATCGCAAGAATTGTCTGTTTTGAACAGGCAAGATGCCTGTTCCACAATAATTATTGGAGATGTCTAGTAGTCAGGAGTTAACAGTCAACGGTCAACAGTCAACAGTCAACTCTCAACTCAAAACACTAACGGCTTGACTAACTTCCTCAAGTTTTTGCACGACGTGACCGCGACTTAATAAAGTTTCTGCCTCAATCAAACCGGAGTTTATATCTAAACAAACTCCGCTGCGCCACAGATAAAAGCCGCCGTTCCAGATAGCGGACTGCATCAATTCCGAGGGTTTTCCCAGCAACACTTCCTGCATTTGTTTGAATAACTCTGGGGCTGATTCAAAGGCAGGATTTGTGTTGCTAAAACCGTAATCTCCGTGGGCTAAAAGCAGTCGCTCGAACTCAGCGTCCGGCTTAGCAATGCCGATAATCGCAGTACGATCGCGCGGCAAATCGCAGCTTCCCTCCAATCCTTTGACTGTGGTATAATTTTTGATTCCCCGTAGCTCAAAGGCTTTTTGAAACATACCTTCTGTCGGCGGGTGGACGTAGCCCGATATGACGTTAACGTCGCCGGCACAGGGACACCACATCAACTCCATTGTCGAAAAAGGTGGCCGTTTACCAATTTCGCGGCGGTAGGGAACTAAAGCGGCGGCTTGAGGAAAATGCTTGGGAAGGTAAACAAAACCCAAACCCGTATTGTCAAAAACTTGCTGGACTTTTTCTAAACTCAGTTTTCTCCAGTCAACTCCCAAACCGCGCCAAATTTCAATCAGGGGAATGCCTTCCTTCGTTGGCATGGTATCCCCCCCGTGCATGAGGGTTGGGACGCCAGAGGCGGCTAAAATTAGGGCTGTTAAAGGGCTAATTGGAGCCGTGCGCGATCGCCCGTCGTAAGCAACGCCAAACACGGCGACGGTAGAGACGGAAAACCCTTTTTCTCGGTTTGGGGGGGCAAGAAGGGGCCCCAATTCTTCATAAGCATCGAGCATTCCGGCTAATTCTTCGCCAGTGGGCCGTTTAATGCGGTGGGCAATCATAAAAGCTCCGATTTGAGCCGGTGTTGCTTCTTGCAGCAGCATCATCCGCGTGGCTGCTGCTGCTTCCGAGCGAGTTAAGTTTTCTCCTGTGTGTACTCCGCTGCCAATTTTTCGCAGCAATTCTCTAAATGCGTCACTCATAACTTGTGAAGTTAGTAAGGGGTAGTTGGTAGTTAGTAATTGGTAGTTAGTAATTGGTAATATTTGAACCGTTTTAAATTTAAAATTCCCAAAATTCAATTCAAAATTATCGAATTAACTCCCTGATTTTTCTAGCTTGATTACATCAAATGGCGGCACAAATTCGCGTACCAGATTCCAGAAATGGGCGATCGGCGGAATTTGCATTCGATCGTGAGTTGTCACCAACACCACTTCGCGAGTCCAAGTGGGATCTGCGGCCAATTGACCGATCGTCGAAACCTTGGAATTTGACCGATCTGGGGCGATCGACCGAACGGCTAAAGTGCGATCGCCCTTGGCGTCCACCAAAGCTGAATGCGGCAGCAAAGCAATCAACTCTCCCTGTCGCACCACACCCCGAAAAGCATCAAGAGTGTTGAGTTCCAAAACAGCATGAAGTTTAGCACCGATGCGTCCAAATTGTTCTTGCACCATCCGCTGCATTCCGTACCCGTCCTTAAACACCACTTGCGGGTAACAAATCAATTCCGGCCAAGGTACTCGTTCGTACTGGGCCAGGGGATGACCCGCCGCCATCAACACCTCGATCGGCTCATTGTAGAGCACCTCAACCAACATTTCCGGGGCTTGAGTAAAATGGCGGTTGTTCATCACCACAGCGATGTCCACCAAACCGTCTTTGAGGACTTTCAGGGCTCGATCGCTGCCGAGGGAAGTCACCCGCAACTGCACGTCTGGATAGTCACGGCAAAACTTTTGCAGCACAGGCGGCAAATAAGCAGCGCAAACCGAATGAATCGCAGCCACGCAGAGTTCCGGCTGCTTTCCCGCCCGTAAGTCTCCCAATTCTTCAGCAGCATTTCGCCAAGTCTGACAGATTTTGCGAGCGTGAGGCAGCAGGCATTCCCCTCCCACAGTCAGTTTCGCGTGGGCCGTGCGGTGAAACAGCGACAAACCCACTTCCGCTTCTAATCCCTGCACTTGGCGGCTAATAGTCGATTGGGTAACGCCACACTTCCGGGCCGCTTGCTGAAAGCTACCAGTTTCAGCAACTGAAAGAAATGCTTGAAGCTGCTCTAAGCGCATGGAGGTTTAATTCGAGATGGTTTCAGAAATTTTACTGGAAGATAATCTGTGACATTAACCGATTTAGTAGCAGAATTTAGTAGACTTTGATACAGGTACAGATTAGTTTTGATTCCGGGGTGAGAGGCGGGGATGCTTCGCTCCAAGCATCAATCTGCTCTGGCAGGATTTCTGATCCTCCAAGTAGAGGTCGATTCTCCTATGTTGAAGGGATTTCTGAATCTGCAAACTTATCAAAAAATAGATTCAATAAAGATGAATTTATCGAATATTGCCAGTTGCTAGCTAAACCCTTTCAATGAACGGCACTCTAGTAATCCCTTCATCAAGTGCGCTCAACTGCTCTGTTTTTCCGTAAGTTGTGAATTCAAAAGATAGCATTTAATTTCGTACCTCCTTGGGAATTATAGTACCTCACTCTCTCTAAACCTCTCAATAAATGTACGAAGATTTCAGGCAGGTTAAAGCCTGCGGTGAACTTTCCTCCCCGGACTAAAGTCACTTTTGTTTTATGTTTTTTTGTGTATAAACTAGAAATTAGCGGGTCAGCAACACAAGTGCAACTAAGATCGATCGCACAGGAAAGCCGAAATGCTGCCATTTATTAACATTATGTCATTTAACCACAATTTTATTCCCCAAGATGGCTGTTGCCAGTGGCAACCCCAGTTGATGGGACTGCACGCGGTCAGCGATTTGTTAATTGCCTTGGCTTATTATTCAATTCCAGCACTTCTGACATACTATGCCCGGAAGCAGCGGGACGTGCCTTTGAGCAAGGGGTTTATCCTATTGGGAGCCTGGTTTTTCTGCGGCGGGACAACTCACTTGATGCAAGTTTGGATGCTGGTGCATCCCAGCTACGGGCTCTCAAGTTCGATCGCCGCCGTTACCGCTATCATCTCTTTGTGGGCTGTAGCGTCTCTGAGACCCTGGATTTCTCAAGTGTTGGCTTTGGCTGGAGCGGCCTCTTTTGCAGGAAATACGGCGCTGGAAACTGAAAAGGTCGATCGACTGCAAGCTGACTCTGCTATTACAAATTCCATCCCCTCCCTCACAACCGAACTCCAGCAAATTAACCAGCAATTGCTTGCAGAAATAACACAGCGCGAGCGAGTCGAGGACCTCCTGCTTGACACTGTAGAAAAGTTGCAAGAAAGCGAAGAACGCTTCCGCGTTTTTCAGGAATTATCTCTAGACGGTTTTAACGTGTTCCGCAGCATCCGCGACGAATCCACAATTGTGGATTTTGAATGGGAATACGTCAATCCCGCAGCGGCAAAAATTCAGCAGAGTACCCCGGGCGAATTAATCGGCAAGCGATTGCTGCAAGTGCTGCCAGGCCATAAAGATAGCGGTTTGTTCGACCGTTACGTCCAAGTTACAGAAACAGGAATTCCCCTCGATACCGAGATTTATTACAACAGCGAAAGCGAAGGCATTGTCGGCTGGTTTCGGATTATGACCGTTAAATTGGGCGACGGCATTGCTATTTCTTTTGGCGATATTACTAACCGCAAGCAAGTAGAAGCATCCCTGCGCGAGGCGCTGCAAAAACTCACTTCTCATTTTGAAAATACGCCCCTAGCGGTGATTGAGTGGGATGAAAATTTTTGTCTCAGCGGGTGGTCGCCGGCGGCCCAGAAGATTTTTGGGTGGGAGAAAATAGAAGTTTTAGGCAAGCATTTTAGCGAATGGAACTTTATTTCTAAGGGCGATTTGTCAGAGGTAGAATCGGCAATTTATAGTTTAAAGAAACCAGAAAATCGCTGCAATGTAGTTCGCAACAGCAATTATAATAAGAGGGGTTCGTTGGTACACTGCGAGTGGTACAATTCGGCTTTTTACAGCGATTCGGGACAGTTGGTATCGGTGCTGTCTCTGGTTTTGGACGTGACTGAACGCTTTAAGTTTCTGGAAGTGCTGCGACAGTCTGAAGAGCGGTTTCGGATTGCGGCAGAAAGTGCCAGTGATTTGATTTACGAATGGGATATCGAAACCGGGATCGTGCTGTGGTTCGGTCACGTAGACGAACATTTGGAGTACGCAAAAGGTGGATTTCCAAGGACAAGAGCAGCTTGGAACAGTATCTTGCACCAGATCGACCGCGATCGAGTTTTGGCCGCAGTCGATC
Organism: Microcoleus sp. K1-B1; assembly: GCF_036704705.1. NCBI lineage: Bacteria > Bacillati > Cyanobacteriota > Cyanophyceae > Oscillatoriales > Microcoleaceae > Microcoleus > Microcoleus sp. K1-B1. The sequence goes on from NZ_JAUBSH010000008.1 coordinate 9,329, forward strand.
GGTATTTGAGTGCGCCAGACAGTTCTGCAGCCCCATTTTTTCAGGAATACCGCGTTCAGTGCCAAGGGGGCGGCTTGCTCCATTGGATCGATCGGGGCAAAGCAGTGCTTGACAAACAAGGTAATCCCTGCAAATGGATCGGCGTGATTAGCGACATCACCGCTCGCAAAGAGGCCGAACAACAGCGGAATTGGGCATTGGCGCGGGAACAGGCCGCCCGTCGCGAAGCCGAAGCCAGCGAACAGTTGTACCGTGTCCTCGCTGAAGCCATCCCGCAAATAGTTTGGACTGCCACAGCCGACGGCTGGCTCGACTACTACAACCAGCGCTGGTTTGAATATACTGGCTTGACACTGGAGGAAACTCAAGGCTGGGGGTGGCAGCTAGCCCTGCATCCAGATGACGTGGAAGATTCCGTAGAAAGCTGGAAGACCTCGGTGGAGACGGGGAGGACTTACGAGGTGGAATACCGCTTTAAACGGGCATCTGACGGGGCTTACCGCTGGCATCTGGGTAGGGCATTGCCCGTGCTGGACGCTGAAGGGAAAATTCTCAAATGGTTCGGGACTTGTACTGATATTGACGATCGCCAGCGATCGGCCCAAACAGCCTATTTTAGCGCTCAAGCTTTGGCTTTGCTGTCGTCGGCTTCCCTGGATTACGAGAAGGCGCTACAAGGTTTGGCAGATTTAACAGTACCGGGGCTGGGGGATTGGTGCTGTGTGCATTTGCTGGATGCCGACGGCTCGATCCGCTTGCAAGCAGTTGCTCACTCAGATCCGAGCAAAGTCGCTCTGCTGTGGCAAATCGATCGGCGTATGCCACTCGACCCCCAGGGACGGCACGGAGTAGCAAAGGTACTGCGAACTGGTGAGTCGAAGCTCTACCCAGAAATACCGGAATGGGTGATCGAGGCGGTTGTGCCGGACAGGGAACTGCAGTTGGTGCTACGATCCCAATCCCAGGTGCTGTCGGCAATCTGCGTGCCGCTGATCGCTCGCGGGCGGACGCTGGGAGCGATTTCGTTGCTGTGCGGGGAGTCGGGCCGCCGCTGCGGGCAGGAGGATTTGGTTTTGCTGGAGGATTTGGCGCGGGATGCGGCGGTGGCGATCGACAATGCGCGGCTTTACCGGGAAGCCGCGGAGGCCAACCGGATTAAAGACCAGTTTTTGGGAACGCTTTCTCACGAGTTGCGGACGCCTCTAAACGCCATTTTGGGCTGGGCGCAGATGCTGCGGCAGCGCCAGATGAGTGCCGAAAAAACGGCTGTCGGTTTGGAGACTATTGAGCGAAATGCGCGGTTGCAGACTCAGATGATTGAGGATTTGCTGGACGTTTCCCGGATTGTGAGTGGCAAAGTGTGTTTGAAGCTGTTCCCAGTGGATTTGGTGCGGATTGTAGAAACGGCGGTGAAAGCGCTGATGCCTGATGCTGAAGCTAGGGGAATTGAATTGGTGAGTTTTTGTGGCGAAGGGGTGAGCGTGGTGAAGGGCGATGCTACTCGTTTACAGCAGGTGGTGTGGAATTTGGTCTCGAATGCTATTAAGTTTACGCCGCCGTCGGGTCGCGTGGAAATTACGCTCTCGGAGGATGGGGAACCGGGAGCAGCGGGTGGCGCCATCTTGTCTGGGCCGTCTCCGGTTCACTCTGTTTTGATCATTGTCAGCGATACGGGAATTGGCATCAGCAAGGAGTTTTTGCCCTTTGTGTTCGATCGCTTCCGCCAAGCTGACAGCACTTCTACGCGCAATTACGGCGGCCTGGGACTGGGATTGGCGATCGTCCGCCATCTCGTGGAACTCCACGGCGGCAGTGTCTGGGCCGAAAGTCCTGGGGAAGGACTCGGCTCGACTTTCCGAGTGCGGCTGCCAATTGAGCAGAGCTAAAGTTTTGATTTTTCAGTTATCGATTTCACAATTCAATATTTAAGTTCTACGTAAGGTGTTGATGGCGCACCCTAAATTTAAATGTTCTCCGCTAATCCGCTCGCTCTTGATTTTATTGCCATTCTTGCAATGCGATCGTAATTCCTTGTTTCAATCTTGGTTCGAGATTGTCTTGCTTAACTAAGTTTTCTAATTTCTGCCTGGCCTCGGCAGCACCTAGCTGTTTGAGCGCTGCCATGCAGTGTAGCCTGACGCTGCTGTCTGCGTCGCCCAACATTGAAATCAGAGCATCTAGCCCTCTCATATCTCCTAATTTTCCTAAACCTAAAGCTAAAGATTTTTTGCTAACTGCCTCCTGCACGGCCGGATGATCTGTTTTCAACAAATCAATCATAATTTCAGCAGCAGCAGCTTTTAATTCCGGCTTTTCTACTCGTCCTAAAACAGTGACTATCTCTTGACAAACAGTAGAGTTTATGTTAGTAAATAGTGCCATTAATGTCTGATGCAAATATGCTAAAGCGGTTGCAGTTTCCATCCAGCTTAGGGCGCGCACAGTTTCGATTTGCAATTCAACCGGAGTTGTGGGCGATCGCAGCAATTCAAATAAAGCAGCCGCAGCAGCATCGGTTTTCACTCGCCCGATCGCGATCGCGGCTTGCTGACAAACTTCTAATCGAATGTCCGAAAGCAAAGGTTTGAGCAAGTTAACTAAATCTAATTCTGCATCTAAATACGCGCGCACCCCAAGAGCTCGCACGGCTTCTTTTCTGACTGCTGTCGCCGGATCTTTGAGTGCTGCTACCAATACCGGCGGGATGCGGGAGTCGTGAAAGCTGCTCAGGGCCTCGATTGCGTGCGCCCGCACCGCAACTTGAGAGTCTCCGACTACGCTCAACAGCGGTGGGATAGTTTCGGTGCGCCGAATTTGGGCGAGTGCTGCTGTGGCAAACTGTCGCGAGTCTTCTTGGAGTAGGAGAGTTGCGAGGGATTCTATGGCTGTCGGGCCGAAATTCCCTAGGGTTTCGGCGGCGATTTGGCTCAATTCTTCGTCGGAATTTTTGACTAATTCTACTAAAGCTTGAATCACTTCGGGGCGATCGAACTTTCCGAGAATGCGGGCGGCGAACCACCGGGGCTCGGTGTCTGCATCTTCGTCTTCGAGCACGGCAATTAAAGGTGCGATCGCCCCATTTCCCAGATTTGGCAATACTTTAGCAATTTCCCAGCGGTCTTGAAAATCGCCCCATTCTAAGGCTTCTATTGCTAAACTGACAGCTTGCTCTAAAATGTCTTGTTCCTGCGGCTTGCCGGTCTTGGCTGTCACTTGCTGCAAGCATTCGACTAACCCAGGCCAGTTTTGGCGATCGGCAGCGACTTGCGCTTTTTGTAAAATATTATACATAATTTTAAATTAAGTTCGATCGAGAAGCAAGGTTTTTTGCTGCTAGGTCAGAGCCAGATGGAGCTACTTTTTACGAATCTTTTGCTACAATTATCCATTTTTTAACATTTTTGTCAATCCCTCATAACTGGTAAAATGGAAGTAAAGCATTAATTTCATGCAGTTAAGGCATCAAGCTATACTTTTTGTAATTTAAAATACGCAATATTCCTAATTAAAAATTAACAAATGAAGAAAGCTCTACTTTTAGTAAACCAGCACTCCCGCAAAGGGCAAAAGTTATTATCTCAAGCCACTGTAAAATTAGAAGCACTGGGTTTTGAGTTAATGGTAGAATCTACCGACCACGCCCGCGAACTTTCTGACACTATTCGCCGCTACCAAAATCGAGTCGAATTAGTAATAATTGGGGGTGGCGACGGCACTCTCAACGCCGCCATAGAAGGTTTGATAGACACCAAGTTACCCTTGGGTATTTTGCCGATGGGAACGGCTAACGACCTAGCCCGCACTCTGGGAATTCCTACAGATTTATCAGCAGCTTGTCAAGTAATTGCCAGCGGTAAAGTTCGGCTAATAGACTTGGGTTGGGTTAACGGCCAACATTTTTTTAATGTTGCGAGTTTGGGATTGAGCGTGCAAATTACCCAGCGGCTGACTAAAAATGTCAAGCAGCGCTGGGGAATTTTAGCTTATGCTTTTACTGCTTTGCAGACAATTTTGTCAGCGCGACCGTTTCGAGCACAAATTAAGGTAAAAAACCAATCTTTTAATGTTAAAACTATTCAAATAGCCATTGGCAACGGCCGCTATTACGGCGGCGGGATGACAGTTGCCGAGGATGCCACAATCGACGACAGGCGACTGGATTTGTACAGTTTGGAAACAAAACACTGGTGGGAAATCATTGGTTTACTGCCGGCTATGAAGCAAGGAAATCATACCAGTCGGCCTAACGTTCGTACATTGCAAGCTCAAGAATTTGAGGTTAATACTAGCAAACGCCGTCCCATTAATACCGACGGTGAAATCACAACTTACACCCCTGCAAAATTCCGAGTGATTCCTCAAGCTTTAGCAGTTATAGCTCCTGCATAACTCACAACTAATATAATTATGTTGTGGAACAGGCATCTTGCCTGTTCCTATATTAGCCACGGGCAAGATTCCCGTGCCACAGTTAATCAATAAATTATCTTGTGTTGTGGAACAGGCATCTTGCCTGTTCCTATATTAGCCACGGGCAAGATGCCCGTGCCACAGTTAATTAATAAATTATCTTGTGTTGTGGAACAGGCATCTTGCCTGTTCCTATATTAGCCACGGGCAAGATGCCCGTGCCACAATTAATTAATAAATTATCTTGTGTTGTGGAACAGGCATCTTGCCTGTTCCTATATTAGCCACGGGCAAGATGCCCGTGCCACAATTAATCACTTAATAATCGCCTCCAGCGCCATATTGCCACGCTTCAACTAATCGGTGAAAATAGTATTGCTGCTCAGGCACTAAATTTTTCACCTGCGGTTCTACGGCTTTCCCCAAAGGCTGCAATCCCGTATAAATTCCTAAATTTACATAATGCACCATCCAATCGAGCAAATTAGCTATTCCTACCTGTGGGATAATTTTCATAACTAATCTGGGATGGCTAATTGCTGTTTTAAACAGGGTTTGGGACAAAGCCGGAAACAGCACGATATCTTGAAGAAACGGTTTGAGTACCGGTTCTCCCAACTCTTCCATTACCTGAAAGACGGCAGCCAAAAGTTGATTGATTTGATTGGGGTCTATTTTTTGATTCATCGCAGCACTCATCGAACGCTGAAACAACCAGGTAACTGATAGATTCGGCTGGTAGGGTTGCAAAAGTGCGAGGGAATTTTTGCTGAGACTATCGCTTGTCAAAGCTTCGTCAATTCCTAGAGTCAAGCGTTTGAGGTGGCGCACCATTGCGCCGAAACCGCCGAAGCTGAGGGGAGATTGGCTACCGCTGCTGTCTCCGACTGGGAGTATGCGATTCCAAGGCGTTTTTAGAGGACTTTGGCGATAGCAGGGAAAAAATCCGTAAAGTGCTCTTTGAAATTTTAACTGATCGAGTTCGACGTTTTGATATTGGGGAAGCAAGCGTAAATACTCTTCAAATAATGTTTCTAAACTGAATCTTTCTGTGTCAGCGTCTATGTAGGTAAATAAGTAAGTGGTGCGGCCGTCTCTGGCTGGAAATGCTTCCCAAAAATATTGGCACTGATTTTGCATTGGGGTGAAGGATGCAAATATATCGCCCGTGTCGTTTTTGGGGTATCCTTGAGCGCAACTGCCGACTACTAAACATACGGCGTCGGGTTTTTTTCCTTGTCTTGCTTGGCGGACAATGGGCGAAAAATGTCCCATTGCGTCTAATAATAATCGGGTTTTAAATAAATTTGTAGCAGGTTCTGTATCGGTATTTGCAGATTCTACCAAGACTCCATCCGGGTGAATGGTTGCTGTTTTAAATGGTGTATTTTCAAATAGCTTTCCTCCCGCTTGGAGGAATCGCTGTTTGAGGGTTTCTAGGAGGTAAACTGGGTCAATTCCGATGTTGAGTACGTCCCGCACCCAGATGTCGGGGGTGTTGGCAAAGCTGATGCGGGCTGGGTTGTATTCGGTGGCTATGGCTTTTTCTATCTCTTCAACAGATAGCAGATTTAGTTCTAAGAATGCGTCTAATTCTTTGCGAGAAATGTTCCATTCTTGAACGCGGCCTCGCAGGGTGCCGCGTTCAAGCAGGGCTACTCGCCAACCCCGCACGGCTAAGGCTGTACCGATTAATATTCCTAGGGTTCCGCCGCCGATAACTATGTCGAAGTCGAGGGTTTCCAGGGGTTGTTGGCTGTGTTTGACTGCTTGGGGTGCTGGTGCGGTGTTTTGTTTGAGGTTTTCCCAGAGTCGATCGACTTTTCTCAGGCCTCCGAGGGCGTCTCCTGGCAGTTGGGAGAGGATTTTTTCGGTGAGGGACATCGGGTTTTAGGATTGAAGAGTGGTGGATTTTTTATAATTTAGCTTAGATCAACATTTCCGACAGTTTTAGGGCGGACGCATGGGGTGGCGAGAAACTGGGTCTATACTAAGATGTTGCACCACTGTCAATAAGCTTTTTAGGAACAGGCTTTCCGGCCTGTTCCACAAGAAAATCTACTCTTTGTGGAACAGGCCGGAAAGCCTGTTCTTGAGAATGGTGCAAGATGTGAGTTTATACGAATTTTGGGCTTAGTAACGAGAAATATACGAAGACATGGGCTTTGTCATGTCGCAAGTGCGATCGCGAACGGAGTTTTTATCATACAGAGAAACCCGGTTTCTGAAAAAAAACCGGGTTTCTACCTCTCTTTGGTAAGTCTAAGGAATTATCTTCAATCAGCCGTGCTTAATTCTTCAACTCGCAGCCGATCGCACAAAATTCGCTCGCACACTATACCACCCGTATCTGCACTCCTACAAACTTCTAACTGAGCTTCCGGCAGCGCTTCAAACAAAAAACGTTCCCCCGGAAACACTGTCCGCTCAAAATACCAATTAGGAATATTTGTAATGCGAGCGATTTGCACTTTGCTAGTATTATTAAGATACCAACACAAAATGCGCGTATGACCTTCGGAAATTACCTGATTTAGTGTCAAATTCATTTTTTTAACTTGTTTGTGCAATTGTGCGAACGAGCTGCGACAGTCCTAAGCTTAGTATAGCATATTCCCAGTTAAAACACAATTTTTTATACATTTTTTTTACATTGTTTGGGTTAATTAATAAATTTCGTCGGGGAAACATCAGCGCCTTCCACGTATTCCCAAGAAGGTGCAAAAGCCGGCATTGCTAAAGCGCAAGATTTCCATCCTCCCTTAACAGGTGCGTTCAACAATTGACAGTGACCAACTGAACCTCTTGCCTGTTGGTAGTGACCGCAAAAATTACACTTGGAAGCCGGATTGCACCGACGTTCGCTAATTACAAGGCCGGGCTGCTTTTGGGTTTGGTTGCGTTCGATAGTTAAAGTGTTCATTAAATTACTTTTTAAATGTTCAGTCTTAAGTATGACGGCTGGAGTGCTGTTGTTGCGTCTATCTCAAGGCTTAGTTCACCTTTAAGATTTGTTTAGGGATCGATAGAAAATATATTATTTTTTAGATTATCAAGCTAGGGAGCAATTAAATTTCCTTTCGAGCGCATTGGCGGCCCCGGCTTTAGGGCCGATCGCGCTTGCCGGGGGATATACTTCCTGAGACAGAGCTAATTATCCTCGCCTAACTTGCTGAACAAATCGGCTAAAATTGTATTAGAAAATAAAAAACCTTCGGGATCGCTCAACCTCAAATTGCCCGAAAGCGGCAGTTTCGCGGCATCGCCTAAAGTTGCGTGAAGCGGAGCTATCCCGTAGGGAATCGCCCTATCATCCGTCATAATTTCCACCAATCCTTGTCGCCAGTAGGGCTGCAAACAACGCCAAATTTTATCAACCGTTTGCTGACTAAACTTTTCAGTCAGCGCCGACAGGCTAACTCCTTCTGCTAAACGCAAACCTAGCATCAGCGTTTCTAACAAAACGTCATTTTCTGAGACTGGAAAACTTGGCTCAATTGCTGGGTAAATATCTGGCTGGGTTTCCCCCCCAATTCGAGGAGTAGCAGGGGAATTGAGGCGAGAGATCGATCGCACCCACTGATAATATTCTTGAGTTTTGCGAGGTCTAGTCAACCTCCGGCCTTCCACGTAACTCGCCGCCCCCATTCCCAAACCGTAATAAGGGCGATTTTCCCAATAAACGCGGTTGTGGCGGCACTGATAGCCATCGCGGGCGTAATTAGAAATTTCGTAATGTTCGTAGCCAGCGCCGGTCAGAATTTCCTGCGCTAAACGGTACATTCCAGCAGCGGTTTCATCTGCTGGTAGCGGCTGCGCGCCTGCTTCAAAGTAGCGCCCGAAAGCAGTTAAGGGCTCAACAATTAAGTCGTAACTCGACAGGTGAGTCGGGTTAATTTCCACCGCCGATTTCAGGGAAGCTTCCCAGTTTTCTAAAGTTTGGTGCGGCAGTCCCGAAATCAGGTCTAAACTGAAATTGACAATACCAGCCGATCGCACTATTTCCACTGCTTCAAAAATATCAGCGACAGAGTGCGATCGCCCGCAAGCTTGCAGCAATTCATCTTGAAAAGCTTGCACTCCCAAACTCACTCGATTTACTCCCGCCGCTGCATATCCCCGCAACTGTTCTAAAGTAAACGTACCCGGGTCTATTTCTATAGAAATTTCCGCCTCAGCAGCAATCCCAAATTTGCCGTCGAGAGTCTCTAAAATATTGCTCAACTGACTGACAGAAAGCAGCGAAGGCGTGCCGCCACCAAAAAAAACTGTTTTGAGAGATGCGCCTAAATTTTTAGTTTCTTGAATTTCTTGACACAGTACAGCAACGTATTGGACTATGGTGCCGGAATTCTCGCCATTTTTGCGATCGCCCACCACAAAAACCGGAAAATCGCAGTAGTAACAGCGGCGGCGACAAAAAGGTATATGCAGGTAAGCCGAACTAGGAATGCCGGAATTTGCCGCTTGCACACTTTTTTTTAATTCAAATGTTAAATAATCTGTGGGAGGGTTCATTATATCTCAAGCCGAAAGCGCCACTTCAAATCTAAAGTTTTAATTAAACAATCATGAATAATTATGTATATTATGACATTTTCTGACAAAAAAAGGGGTGCGAACCATCGGCTCTTTTAATTTAACCTCGTACCCGTTTTGATCTGCCAAAATTCCCCAACAGCCCGCATCGCGGTCTATTCGCACCTCGTGCCTGCTGGCGGCGGGGCGCGCTAAATCCCGATCGGCTCCCTGGCACATCCCCCAAAGGGTACAACGGGTAAATATAAGTTTATAAAAATCCCTCAGCAAATATAGCGATATCCGACCAAAGCATGAAAACAAGTATCAGCACTAGAAAGATATAATAGGCATAAATTCATTAACCTAGAACTAATGCTAGACGCAATCATAATAATCTCATTCATAATCGCAGGCGGAGGCATCGGCTATTACGGAGTCGAACTCCTGCCGAGCAATCTGCTGCTGCAAGTTACAAATATACAAGGCTTAAGTTCTGTACTAGGTTCCTTTGGAGCATTAATCGGCTTCGTGATGGGATTAGTGGCTCAAACAACCTATCGCCGCCTAGAAAAACAAGTCCGCGATATGCCGGTGGAGATGCTGCTGACGCGGGCGATCGGCTTAATCATCGGACTGCTAGTAGCAAACTTAATGCTGGCTCCGCTGTTCCTGCTGCCCATACCCCGCGAGTTCGGCTTCATCAAACCTTTAGTCGCAGTCTTGGGTAGCGTCATGTTCGGCTTCACAGGGGTCAGTTTGACAGACACCCACGGCCGCGCTTTCTTGCGACTGATCAACCCCAAAAGCTTTGACACGGTGTTGCTAGCCGAAGGTACTTTCAAACCAGCCACTGCCAAAGTTGTCGATACTAGCTGCATTATTGACGGCAGAATTGAAAACTTGCTAGAAACAGGTTTCCTCGAAGGTCAAATTATCGTGCCCCAATTCGTGCTCCAAGAACTGCAACTGGTAGCTGATTCCGCCAACGATCAAAAGCGAGTGCGCGGACGCCGCGGCTTAGATGTACTCAACCGCATCAAAGAAACATATCCAGAACGCATTCAAATTCACTCGGCAGACTACGAAGATATTGCCACAGTCGATGCAAAATTAGTCCGATTTGCTTTAGATATCGACGGCATTTTGCTCACCAACGATTACAACTTATCGAAAGTAGCTACCGTCCAAAAACTGCCGGTTTTGAATATCAACGATTTGACTCATGCGGTGCGCCCGACTTATTTGCCGGGAGATACGATCGAACTAAAAATCCGCAAAGAAGGCAAAGAACCCTCTCAGGGAATCGGTTACTTGGATGACGGCACAATGGTTGTCGTAGAAGCCGGCAGCAGCTATGTCGGTGGCGAAGCCAGAGTCGTAGTCACCAGCGCCCTGCAAACCAGCGCCGGCCGCATGATATTCGCCCGTCCTCAAGAATCCGTTATTGTTTAAAACTGAGTAACAATGGCCAGGGCAATCAGAATCAAATATTGCGATCGCTGTTCCCAATCTGCCCCGACTCTCTACCGCGCCCGGTATGACGAGTCGGGGCAGTGGTTTTTTTTGTGTCTTAAATGTTGGGAATCGGTAAGTAAAAACAATCCTTTTTACTTCTACGGTGGCACTTGGAAAGCCAGCAAGAAAAAATAGCAATTACCAGCTTCTTCTTCTTTTCTCTTCCTACCCTACGGGAACGGCTTCGCCGAACGCGTCCTTAGCGTCTTCGCGGTTCAATCGTATCAATATCAGTGATTCTAGAGTAATTAAAATCAACCAATCCCGATCGCATCTTCATACAATGTCTCGATCGCACAGCTAAAATTCACGCTAGCAAACTGAACTTCTTGTCCTTGACTGTAAGGATAAAGCACCCACAAACCCTCTGCATTCCGGCGAAAACACTCTACACTAACTCTTTCTTGATTGATTAATACATACTCTTGCAAACTTTCGGAAGTACGGTAATCGGCAAACTTTTCACCTCTGTCAAAAGCCGCTGTTGTTGGCGATAAAACTTCCACAATTAAGCGCGGGTAGATAATGAAATCTTCAGCAGTATTTCTGTCCCGTTCATCGCAACTCACCGCTACATCGGGATAGTAATAGAAATTTGATGTCTCATTCCGAACTTTCATGTCTGCCATGTAAGTTATGCAGCCACTTCCCCGAAGATGGTTTCTCAACAAAGTTGCTGCATTTACACTAATGATGACATGAGCTTTGCTTGCCCCTGCCATTGCATAGATTTCACCTTGTCTGTACTCGTGTTTGATCGGACTGACTTTCTCGCCTGCTAAATAATCTTCAGGAGAGACGTAGGTGTCGCTTTTACTTGCAACCATATAATTTTAAGGTTGGTGAGGATTACACAATTATAGCCCAATACGCTTGGGTTAGCGCTTTCAGACGAATTTCATTTCACGCATTTATGAGAGTTGCAAACTTGTGAAAGGAAATCAGATTATTCTTATCCCCAGCGTATTGTTTAATGTGTAGGTTTTCTCGCCACACATTCGATTCATGGGGAAATTGAATGCGATCGCACAGCCATCAAACAAACCACTTTGTGGGATTAAAAAATTTCTGTCAATGCGTAAATCCTAGCTTTGCTGATAACCTGAACTAATAAGTCTTATAAGAAATTCTGTATCTAAATATACTATTTTTGTATAAATCATGACATTTATCAAGGTATCCTGACATTAAGGGCTAAATTCCACACCTTACCTACAAAATTTGTAACCTCCAGAGTTGAGAAGGTACTCCAAGCTTTCACCAGTCCATCGCCCTTGGCTGTCGGCGTTGGCACTCCAGCTAAGTTCTCAGATTTTAGTCGTCCGTGAAATGTGATATGAGTTGAAATCTCCCAAATTCATGCCGAAACTAAAAGAATCTTTTAATCACCCCCATACCGAACCAGCCGATACCGCGATTCGCCTAAAGCAGCATAAAGACCTGTTTTCCTGGCTTTCGATCGCTGCGGGGCTAATTTTTCTACAGGGGTACATGATTGCTCCCCTGATTCCACGTTTGGCTGAAGTTTTTAATGTTCCGGTTCAGGAAATCGGCTTTATCGTTCCAGCCTATATGCTGTCCTATGCACTGATGGCATTATTCTTCGGCCTCCTGTCCGATCGCTTTGGTCGATGGTCTATTATTCGCATCTCGCTTGCTCTTTTTGTCATTTTCACCGCTTTAACTGCCACGGCCCAAAATGCTTCGCAGATGGCAACCTGGCGGCTATTAACCGGGATTGGAGCAAGTGGTGTGATTCCCCTTACCTTCGCCTTAATTGGCGATTTATTCCCGTTCGATCGGCGAGGTGCCAAGCTAGGATTGGTGTTTGCAGCAATGGAAGGGGGAATGGCAGCAGGCTCTGCGGGGGGAGCGATTCTTGAGCCATTTGTAGGTTGGCGAGTGCTCTTTCTAGGTACTGCTTTGCTTGCTGCTGTTGTGCTTTGGCGCCTTCATCCTTACGGTTCTTTATTTGATACACCAAAAGTCACCAAATTACCGCCTATTCGCCAAATCTTTAGGGGATACAGCCAGATATTAGCAACCTTTCGGGGGCAGCGTACATATGCTTATGTTCTGTGGAATGGTATTTACCACTCTGGGGTATATACATGGCTAGGGTTGTATTTATCGCAACGGTACGGTATGGATGCCTTGAGCATTGGTTTAAACATTCTTGGGTACGGCATTCCCGGTTTATTGCTAAGTTCTTTCATTGGTCAAGCCGTCGATCGGTGGGGACGGCGTTGGCTCGTTCCAGCAGGGTTGGTAATGGCTGCTGTGGCTGGGATTGCAATGATTTTTGAGATTCCGCCACTGGGAACGACGATCGCAGTTCTTATTTTGTCTTTAGGGTATGACCTGACTCAACCGTTGTTTGTCGGAATTGTGACCGATCTCGGAGATGACAACAATTTGGGGCAAACGATGGGACTGAAAGTATTTACTCTCTTTACTGGATTTGGTGTAGGCAGTCTCGTATTTGGAGAGCTACTGCGCTTTGGATTTGGGCCTTCTCTCGCTATCTTTGGTGGCATTCAGTTGATAATTGGTTCGATCGCAGTCCCACTATTCTGGCAGGAAGTCCCCTCTCGATTACGGGGTTAGCGACTGTTGCCCAAAGCAATGTTGCATACATTAATACTGCTCAAATCATTGCGCTCACTGTTCTGTTGTAGAGCATCTATAGAGCAATACGCTTGGGTTAGCCCTTTCAGACGAATTTCATTTCACGCATTTATGAGAGTTCCAGACTTTTGAAATACTCACCGCGCCTTCAGGCCGGTGAGTATTTCACCTTTCCCCCAAAGTTTCAACGTCGGCGCGGGGCCGGAAGCCTCGCACTATTGCCATTTTGCGGTTGCGGTTTTTCTTGCAACTTCATCGTCAAACTAACCCGCTTTAACTTCTCATTCACCTCCAAAACCCGCACTTTCACAACTTGTCCGACTTTGACAATCTGTTTGGGGTCATCTACAAAGCGATCGGCTAATTGAGAAACGTGAACCAAACCATCTTGGTGCACTCCCACATCAACAAAGGCTCCAAAGTTAGCTACATTCGTGATTATGCCTTCTAATTCCATCCCAACTTGCAAATCGGAGATTTCTTTGATTCCTGCTTGGAAAGTGGCATATTTAAACTCGGCACGCGGGTCTCTTCCCGGTTTTTCTAGTTCCGAAATAATGTCTCGGAGTGTTGGTTCTCCGACTTTCTCTGTGACATATTTCTTGATGTTTACAGTCTTGATTTTTTCAGATATTTGTGTTATTCCAGTCAGCGGCAAGTCTAAATCCTTGGCGATCGCCTGCACGACAGGATAACTTTCGGGATGAACTGCTGTATTGTCCAGGGGGTTTTCGCCGCCGCGAATGCGGAGAAACCCGGCTGCTTGTTCAAAAGCTTTTGGCCCGAGTTTGGGAACTTTCAGCAGTTGGCGGCGATTTTTAAACGCGCCATTTTCGTTGCGGTAATTGACGATATTTTTGGCAACTGTTGCCGTCATTCCTGACACAAATGTTAGCAGTTCTTTCGAGGCTGTGTTTAAGTCAACTCCGACATAATTCACGCAGCTTTCGACAGTTTCGTCGAGTTTCTTTTTGAGCAGTTTTTGGTCAACATCGTGCTGGTATTGACCGACTCCTATTGATTTCGGGTCGATTTTCACGAGTTCGGCGAGGGGATCTTGCAAGCGTCGTCCGATGCTGACTGCGCCGCGGACGGTGATGTCGAGATCGGGAAATTCGGCGATCGCCACCTCGCTTGCTGAATAAATCGATGCACCGGATTCATTCACCATGACTTTAATCGGTTTTCTTTCCATTTGGGCCAAAACTTCCGAAACAAATTCGTCTGTTTCGCGGGAAGCTGTACCGTTGCCGATCGCGATTAATTCAATTTTATATTTTTCAATTAAATGCTTGACAATTTTACCCGCTTGTTGTCGCTGAGCGGCCGCTTGGTGGGGAAAAATTGCTTGATATTCTAAAAATTGCCCGGTTTCATCGAGGGCGGAAACTTTACACCCCGTGCGAAATCCCGGATCGATCGCCAATGTGGGTTTCATTCCCGCCGGCGCCGACAGCAGCAACTCGCGCAGGTTGGTTTCAAAAGTGGCGATGGACTCGATATCAGCGACTGCTTTGTTGTGCGATCGTACTTCCGTGATTAACGAAGTCTTCATCAGTCGGTTGAAGGCATCCTTCAAAGTCGATCGATAAAACTCTTTAACTTCTGGTATCCTAGTTCTAATTTCCTGACTTTCCAAATAAGCCATCACGGCGGATTCATCAAAAGCCAGTTCCAAATCTAAAACCCCTTCCGTTTCCCCGCGAAACAGCGCTAACATATTGTGCGACTGAACGCTTCTCGCTGCAACTTGATAATTGCGGTACATTTCAAATTTAGTGCTTCCTTCCGGGAAATCCTCTTTAATTTTAGAGACAAAAACTCCTGTTTTCATCAAAAATTCTCGCAAATAAGCCCGCAATTCGGCTTTTTCCGAAACCGCTTCCGCCAAAATATCCGCAGCACCTTTGAGAGCTTCTTCTGCTGTTTTAACGCCCTTTTCTTCCGAAATGTATTTAGCTGCTTCCGCCTCAAAATCTGCTGGTTTAGCCGTCGGTAAGTTCAGACTTTTGATAAAATTTGCCAGCGGTTCCAAACCTTTTTCCCTAGCAATTGTCGCTCGCGTCCGCCGCTTGGGTTTGTAAGGCAGATAAAGGTCTTCGAGTTCGTTTTTTTGCAAACATGATTCGATTTTAGCTTGCAATTCTTCAGTGAGTTTCCCCTGAGAGCTAATAGTCTCTAAGATTGACTTTTTGCGCTCTTCAATTTCCGTCAAATAGGTGAAGCGATCGGAGATGTCCCGCAACTGAATTTCATTCAGCAAATCCGTGCGTTCTTTGCGGTAGCGGGCAATAAACGGAATAGTTGCTCCCTCGGCGAAAAGTTCCAGAGCATTATTGACTTGAGACAGATTAATGGAAAGTTCTTGAGCAATCAGTTGAGGAATGTCGATCATAGTGCAGAATTTCGGATCAGTCAATTTTAGATTTTAGATTTTAGATTTTAGATTAACTTCACAGACGAGAGGAAGAAAAGGGATAATTCCGATTTTGTTAAAATCGTTTTCTAGGAGTGCCACCGTCCCGCACAGCAAAGCCGATATATCTCGCTTCTAGCTCTCCGGCTTGCACTCCTGTGAAAGCCTCATTGGGATGTTCCCGTGATGTTAGCATAAATGCAGTCATTTCTCAATATTATATGTTGCCTTTTAAATATCCTGTGCCGCAAACAGATCCGCCGCGATCGCCCAGAGAAACGCTGCCGACGATGTACGATTTACCCAGCGAAGACCCGGAGGAACCTGGTTTGCCTGACGAATTTCACGATTTGCAGCCGCAGTTGTTGAGCCTGACGTTTCGACCTCGGAATTATCCAGCTTCTGAGATATTTAGCGGCACTGACATGAACCTTTATTATGACGTGCATCATACTCTGTGGCACAAGCAGCCGGATTGGTTTGCAGTTGTGGGAGTTCCCCGACTTTACGATCGATCCGAACTGCGGATGAGTTATGTTACTTGGCAGGAAGGCGTGAATCCTTTTGTAATTGTAGAACTGCTTTCGCCGGGAACGGAAAAAGAAGATTTAGGCGACAATACCGATGAAGAAAAGTTGCCACCTCAGTCGGGAAACACTGCCGGTAACGGGCAAGTTTTGCAGCCGGAGACGAAGGAGGAACCGCCGAGAAAATGGGAGGTTTACGAGCAAATCTTGCGGGTTCCTATTTATGCAGTTTTCAGCCGCTATACTAACAAATTGCGAGTGTTTGAATTGAAGGGCGGACACTATCAAGAATTAGAATTGCCCGAGTCGCGAGTGTGGATTCCTGACCTAAGTTTGGGCTTGGGTTTGTGGCAAGGAGAGTTTCAGGGAATCGATCGACTGTGGTTGCGCTGGTATGATGTTGATGACAATTGGATTCTGACTGAAGCGGAACAGCAACGGCAGCGGGCCGAGTCAGCGGAAGCTCAATTGCAGTCTTTAATTCGGCGGCTGCGGGAAGCTGGCATCGATCCCGATCGATTTTTAAACGGTTAGAGAGGACTGAAGTCCTGACTAAAAAGAGGTTCGCAGTCAGGACTTTAGTTTTTTTTACTTCAACATCAGACTGAAAGCCTCACTATACACAGGCTTTAACATTTGATCAAAACTTGATTGGTTGCGGCTGGTTTGGTTGTTGCTGGTGCTCTTTGCGGTCAAGTCATCCGCGTAGGGAGAGTGATGCAAATGAGCTTTACCGACAGAACCGAAAAGTTGCAGTTTGTCAGAAATGACCCATCGCATGGCATTGATAGATTTTTCCATTATTTCCAACAAATCCGGATCTGACAAAGAAATGCTACTTTTTAACACGTCCATATAAGCTTCGCGAACTTCTGTATTCACATTGAATTTCGATACCCCGAATTGAATACATTGATGAATCATTGATTCCGGCAAACCGCTAGCACCGTGCATCACTAATGGCACTGAAACAGCAGCCCGGATTTTTGCCAGACGCGGAAAATCTAGTTTTGGTTCGCTTAAATATTTGCCGTGAACGTTACCAATTGTTACGGCTAAAAAATCCACATTAGTTTCTTTGATAAACTCTACTGCTGCTACGGGATCGGTCATTTTTGCGGCTTTCTCATCGATTGTCAAACCGTCTTCCCTGCCACTAATTCTGCCGATTTCTGCTTCAACTGCCGCACCGTTAGCGTGGGATAATTTAGTCATTTCCCGGCTAAATATTAAGTTTTGTTCGTATGGCAAAAAAGAACCGTCTGCCATAATTGATTTGATGCCGGCGGCTAGGGCGAGGTGAATGTCTTTTTCTGAGGTGCCGTGATCTAAGTGTACTGCGATCGGCACTAAAGACTTGCGAGCCGCTTTGATACACAGCGCTACTAAAGGCGATTGTCCGTATTGGAGGACGCTGGGGTGAAGTTGCAGTATAGCAGGACTGTGCAGCGCTTCGGCCGCATTGATGACGGCTTTTACTCCTTCGAGGTTGTAGACGTTAAAAGCGCCGATCGCATAACCATTTCTCAAGGCCGTGTTCAGCAATTCGCTAGTTGACGCGAGCATATAGTACCTGCTTTAAAAACTTTTCTGAATGTTGACCATTCTATCAAAGTTCAAGGGCAAGCTCAGCGTAATTTGTGTTTATTTTAATTGCGAATTCTTCCGCTACTATTTATTCTTAATGTCGAGCATTATATCAAAGTTCAAGGGCAAGCTCAGCGTAACTTTTGTTTATTTTAATTGCGAATTCTTCCGCTACTATTTATGTTGTGAAGTGCATTTATTCTTGGCTAAGGTGCGCTAGGCGCACCTTACTACTAAGTGATTTAAACTATGTTTGTGCGTTTCCAGCGTGCAAACCGCATTCTTTTACGGTCGCTTCTTCCCACCACCAGCGACCTTCGCGTTCGTGTTGGTTCGGCAATACTGGCTTCGTACAAGGTTCGCAACCAATACTTACAAAACCGCGTTCGTGCAACTTGTTGTAAGGGACATCCAAAGCGCGAATGTATTCCCAAACCTCTGCCGAAGACCAGTTTGCTAAGGGGTTGAACTTAATTAATTCATGGTCAGGAGTTGAGAATGCAGTGTCAACTTCAATAACCGGAATACCGTTGCGGGTACTGGGACTTTGGTCTTTCCGCTGACCGGTAATCCAAGCATCGAGAGTATTCAATTTGCGGCGCAGCGGCTTGACTTTCCGCACGCCACAGCATTCTTTGTGACCGTCTTGATAAAAACTAAACAATCCCTTTTCTTCTACTAGGGCTTGTACTTCTGCTGCATCGGGAAACATTACTTCTAATTTAATGCCGTAATGTTTTCTGACTTGATCCAAAAACTGATAAGTTTCCGAGTGTAATCGTCCGGTGTCTAGGGTGAAAACGCGGAAATTTTTGGTAATTTTTGAGGCAAGATCGATCAGAACTACATCTTCAGCCCCGCTGAAAGAAATGGAGATATTGTCAAAATTTTCTAGGGCAAATTTGAGAATGTCTCGCGGTGTTTTTTGACTGTATTCTGCTTCTAGCGCGGCAATGTTGAGATTTCTTTGGATGGCAACCATATTTTCGGGTTTTCGGTGTTCTTTTCCTCTAGCCCTTTATTATAGCCGATCGCCGTCTCTCTCTCTCTCCGACTAATTTGACAATCAAGCAATGTCGTCCGGGGCCCCCGGATTCATCCGTGAAGCGAAAAAAAATCTCCGACTGCTCATCACCAGCCCCCGGATTTATCAGTGGGAGCGCTTCTTCAAATCTAAAATCTAAAATCTAAAATCTAAAATCGATTGACCGCATCTGGCAGCAGTCTTTTCGGCTGGGCCCACAATCAAGCTCAAGGATGGCGATCGCCTGCTGGCAGCAGTTTTGGTGAACCCAACACTCCTCTACTGGGTAAAATGGGACTGTCGCGCGGCCCATTGATATCAAATCTGTTAACATCGGAATTATTCCTATCTCTATTCTTTTCATCTGCGTGAATCAGCGTCAATCTCTTGTCATCTGCGGTGAATAAGTTATCTTTTTTTTACCGCAGATACAGGCAGATAAACACAGATTAACGCAGATGAATTAGATTGTTGGCTGTTGACGTGGTTTTACTATTCCGATGCTACCTAAATTGATATGAGTTTGCGACGCAATTATAAATCACAAAGAACCAATTTTTTTAAATATCATTGCTACAATACTTAAAGTTGACTTGTATAATTAATAAAAAATTAGTGCTGGCTCAGTGAAGTAGTGCTGTAGCTTACCTGATGAAAACCTTTTTTGTCCGCAAAGTCGCACCGTTATAGCTATTTTTTACTTTGTTTGTGGCGACAACTAAATAATTTCTTTAGCACTCTTTCGGCATTTGTCAAAACAAAGTTGTTTAAAAAAAGCTAAATAAAAGTAGAAAATACGGCTTTTTCTGCGAATATATCCTTATATTGCCATCCTAAATTATTGGTAAATTTATTACTCCCTCCTCGCAGGTTCGGGGAGGGTAATGTGAGGTAAAAATCCTACTCCAGTAAGG
Source organism: Microcoleus sp. K1-B1 (assembly GCF_036704705.1). Classification (NCBI taxonomy): domain Bacteria; kingdom Bacillati; phylum Cyanobacteriota; class Cyanophyceae; order Oscillatoriales; family Microcoleaceae; genus Microcoleus; species Microcoleus sp. K1-B1. The sequence continues at coordinate 28,871 of NZ_JAUBSH010000008.1, forward strand.
ATTGCTATACTAAGATATGGTGAAAAACCAACAGCGAATTACCAAGAATAAATTACTAATTGCCGATTAATTTATTCAGAGCGATTCCGTTAGTAAAGTAAATTTTTATCGCTTTTTATCCCTGACCGCCAACCTTCAGCCATACGATCGGCTATATTGTATTTGGAAGTACATTAATTTGTCCGCAAACCGGTATAGTCCCATCGCCGCCGGTCGCGCCAGCTTCTGAATAAACGTAGTCCGCTGTCAATAACAGCAAGGAAGTGTGGAATTATGTCAAAAATTTTAGTGGTGGACGACGTTAAGAGCGAACTAGAAATCATCTGCCGCATTCTTCAAGATGCCGGACTGGATGTGATCCGGGCAGGCGACGGCGAAGAAGCGATCGCCATGATCCGCAAAACCCCTCCGGCTTTGGTCGTTTTAGATGTAGTGATGCCACGAATGAACGGGTTTGAAGTGATCAGAGAATTGCGGGGCGATCGCACAACTGCCAAATTGCCCGTAGTATTTTGTACTCATAAAAACACCGAGATCGATAAAGCTTGGGGAACTGATTTAGGGGCCGACGCTTACGTCAGCAAACCCTTTGAACCTCAGCAACTCGTCCACATAGTGCAGCGCTTGCTTTCAGCGTAAACCGAATATAAAGTGCTCGGCCGCTTCTCAAAAAACATTATACCGACAAACCCCGTTTTTTTTTAATTAACTGGGTTTTTGACTTCCATAAAAGTTTATGTTTAATGATAGAAACCTGCTTATTTGCCCAGTTGCGATTTATTTAAGGGAAATATTGGAGGCATCCAAAGTGATGCTGAAAAACTCGATCGGCGATCGGCTTTAGGGTCAAAGCAAAATTCTAATTGATAAGCTACACTATAAACTAAAAATAAACCATGAAAACAACGGCTCCCCCTGCTGGGGGGCATCAGACAAGTGGAACAAAGCAATTTCTCCTGTTCGCTCAAGGAGGCAGTCTGTTCGGCATAGAGTTAGAGGCAGTGCGGGAAGTCCTTTCACTCAAGGAACAACCAATTTCCCTGGTTCCCAATACCCAGCCATTTTTGCTGGGATTAACCAACTTGCGGGGCGAAATCTTAGCAGCAGCAGACTTCGGACTGTTTGTCGGTATTGAGTCGGTTGACACCTACCACCCAAACAGCCGCATCTTAGTGGTAGAAGCGCCTGATCCACGAGACGTGAGATTGTTGTCGAAAATGCGCCTAGGATTAGCCGTCTCCCGCGTCGAAGGAGTTTTACCTCTCAATCCCGATCGCATTGTCTCAGCACTAGATGTCAGTCCCGACCTAGCTCCATTCTTAAAAGGTCTGTACAATTCCGAAGGACGCTTGCTAATGATTGTCGATGTAGAAGCGATCGCCCATTCCGAACGCTGGTAAGAATCAACAATACAGATAAGTCTGCAACGGCTGTGCATCAATAATATTAACTAACGATCGCCGGCATCCGATTTGCCCATCCTTAATTTTATGATCAAAATTCTCTATACCTGGATCGCAACGACTTTCACCCTGACGTTGCCTGACTTCTCCCAATCAGTGCTAGCTGCGGCTGCTAATTGCATCATTTGTGCGTGTTACTTTGCCATCGCCTGGTTAATCAGCTTAGGTTTGTGGCGAAACCGTCAATTCGGGTTCGACATCTTCGCCACAGTCACAGCAGGCATATTTTGGAGCTGCGCTTTCGGTCACAGCGGCCACGCCGCCGAATACCTAGGACTGCCGCACTCTCCGGTGGCGCAAACAGTGTGGGATTGGATAACTGTAATTCCGGCGCTCGCTTTTTTGAGTTTGTCCAACCGCTACGACTTCTTAGTAGGTTCCACCCAAATCCTTAACTCTAAAAAAGAAACAGAACAAGCACTGAGCGAAACTACCCAGCAATTTCATGCAATCTTCGACCAAGCTTTTCAAGCGATCACATTATTGGAGCCAGACGGTACTGTGATCGAAGCAAATCAGACATCGCTAGAATTGGGCGATTTGCAAGCATCAGAAGTGCTGGGGCTGAAATTTTGGGTGACACCTTGGTGGGTATCATCTCCAACCAACCAGCAGCGCCTAAAAACAAACATTAAACAAGTCTCGGCGGGCAAGTTTGTCCGGGAAGAATACGAAATCACCGGATTCAACAACCAGGTGACAGTAATGGATGTGTCGTTTAAGCCGCTGTTAAATAAAACAGGAGAAGTATTTCAAATCCTCGCCGAAGGCCGCGACATTACCCAGCGCAAACAGGCAGAAGCCGCATTGCAGCAGCTAACCGCAGAACTAGAGGAGCGAGTGAATGAAAGAACCGAGCAGATCCTGCAAACTAACGCACAATTGGAACAGGAAATTCGCGAGCGCACCGCAGTCCAAGAGCAATTAAAAGCCTCAGAACAATTCTTAAACAACATCCTCAACAGCATCCCCGACCCGATTTACGTCAAAGACCAAGAGCACCGATGGATAATATTAAACGATGCCTTTTGTCAATACATAAATCACAGCCGAGAAGAACTAATTGGCAAATCCTACGACCTGTTCTTGTCCAAACAGGAAGCAGAGAAATATCGAGAAAAAGACGAATTAGTTTTCTCGACCAATACCAGCACCGAAATTCAAAAAACCATCACAGACCCAGCAGGAAACACCCGCTTTGTCTCCGCAAAAAAATCTACCTTTGTAGATGCCGACGGCAGACAATTTCTCGTTTCCGCGATTAGAGATATCACCAATCGCGTGCAAATGGAAGAACAACTGCGGCAGACACTGGCAGAAGCAGAAAGCTCCCAAAACTTGCTGCGTACAGTCATTGACGCTACGCCAGACTGCATTTTTGTCAAAGATCGAAACTTGCGCTACACCCTAGTCAATGCAGGTTTCGCCGCCGCCTTCGGCAAAACTCAAGCAGAAATTATCGGCAAAGACGACGCAGAAATCGGCATATCGGTCGATCGCATCTTCCCCAACTTCCACGCCCAAACCGATTCCGAGAACCAAATCCAAAACTTCCGGGCCGGCAACCACCTCGCCGTCGGTTCCAACGACTTAGCCACCTTAGCCGACGGTAAAGTACACAACTTCGACACCCAGAAATTGCCCCTCAAAGATGCAGAAGGCAATATTTTAGGAATGCTCGGCATGGCGCGCGACATCACAGAGCGTCGCAAATCGGAAAAAGAACTATTGCGGTTCAAAGCAATTTTAGAAACAACAACAGACTGGGTAGGCATAGCCGACACCCAACAGCGCGCCATTTATCTCAACCGCGCAGCTAGAGAAATGTTGGGAGTTGCCGACGACGGAGATTTAACCGGAATCAGCATTTCTGACCTGACATCCCCCAAAAGTATCGACACTATTGTGAAAGTCGGCATCCCCGCAGCTTGCCGGGACGGGGCGTGGAGTGGCGAGACTGTTTGGCAGAGTTTAGACGGCGAAGAAATACCAGTTTCTCAAGTAATTGTTGCCCACAAATCCGAGAATTCAGAAGTTGAATTTGTCTCAACGATCGCCCGCAACATTACAGAACGCAAGCGCGCAGAAGAAGCATTGCAGCAGAACTTGCAAATGCTTGACCTTGCCAGCGACGCCTTGATCGTTCGGGATATGGACGGCACGATTAATTATTGGAGTCAGGGAGCCGAACGGATGTATGGCTGGACAAAAAAAGCAGCCTTGGGGAAAGTCACCCATACTCTCTTGCACACCATTTTTTCCCAGTCATTAGCAGCCATTTCGGCACAGTTAGAAGAGCAGGATTATTGGGAAGGAGAAGTAATTCATACCACCAATTATGACACCAAAATCACCGTATTCAGCCGCTGGAATTTGCAGCGAGACGAACAGGGAAAGCCCAAAGCAATTTTAGAAACTAACAACGACATCACGGATCGCAAACAAGCAGAAATCGAAAAGCAAAGATTGATTTCGATCGTAGAAAGCAGCTCGGATTTTATCGGCACGGCCACCCTGGAGGGAGAGGCAACATACCTGAATGCTGCTGGAATGAAACTAGCAGGATTGCCAAATATTGAAGAAGTAAAAAGCAAAACTGTTTATGAATTTTTCTCAGCAGAAGATGTTAAGATCTTCAAAGAAGAAATCCTGCCGGCTACTGTGCGAGACGGTTTTTGGCAGGGTGAATTCCGCTTGAGGAACTTTCAAACCGGCGAAAACTTTCCGGTTGACTTCACCTTATTTACCGTCAAAAACCCTGAAACCGGCGAGCCTATGGGGCTAGCTACAGTTACTCGCGACATCACCGATCGCAAACGTGCAGAAGAGATGCTGCGCGATCGTGAAAGACTCTTCCGAGCGATTTTCGACCAATCTTTCCAATTCATAGGTCTGCTCAAACCGGACGGCACCGTTTTGGAAGCCAACCAAACAGCCTTGGCCGCCGCAGGCCTGCGGAGCGAAGAAATAATAGGCACTCCGTTTTCCGAAACCCTGTGGTGGCAGATTTCCCCGGAAACCAAGCAACAGATACAAGAAGCGATCGCCCTTGCCGCGGCCGGCGAGGTAGTCCGTTACGAAGTGGATGTGCTGGTTGCCAACGGTGCAGTGGCTACCGTTGACTTCTCCATCAAACCCATCACAGACGACAGTGGCAAAGTCTTGATGCTAATTCCAGAAGGCCGCGACATCAGCGATCGCAAAGCCCTAGAACGAGAATTAGTTTTGCGTCAAAGCCGCTTTGACGCATTTTTCACAGCCGCCCCCACCTCAATGTGTATTTTTGACGAGCAGTTGCGCTTCGTGCAAGTCAACGAGAAATTAGCGGCAACCACCGGCGTCTCAGTTGCCGAACACTTCGGTAAGACGGTGAGGGAAGTTATGCCCGAAATGAGCGATACCCAAGTGCCGATGTTGCAGCAGATTCTCGCCACCAACCAACCGTTGTTAAACGTTGAGGTATCGGGATCATTCTTCAACGAACCGGGCATCCTGCGAGATTGGCTGGCGTCATACTTTCCTTTGCCCGGCCCTGACGGCAAACCGATCGGTATCGGGGCTGTGGCGATCGAAATTACCGATCGCAAAAAAGCAGAAGAAGAGCGCGATCGATTTTTTACCCTTTCCCTAGACTTGGTTTGTACTTTAGATTTTGAAGGCAGATTCAAGCGCCTCAATCCCGCTTGGGAAAAAACCCTCGGCTACACCCTAGAAGAAGTGCAAGACCAATCTTTTCTCAATTTCCTCCATCCAGACGATCGCGAAGAAAGCTTAGCCGCAGCAAAAAGAGTAAACGAGGGCATCGAATTAAAGTTCTTTGAAAATCGCTACCGCTGCAAAGACGGTTCCTACAGGTGGTTGTCGTGGAAAGTGCGACCTGAAACCGAACAAAAGCTCATGTATGCAGTCGCTCGCGACGTTACCGAAAGCAAACAGGCGATGGTGCAACTGGAAAAAACAACAGCTCAATTAGCCAGTTCCGAAGACCAATTTCGCCAGCAAAGCAATCTCTTGCAATTGCTAATAGACAGCATTGGCGACGGCATAATTGCTGCCGACGAAAAAGGCAATTTTCTTTTGTTCAACCCCGCCGCCGAAGATATCTTTGGCATGGGTGCGACAGATGCTGTTCTCAACGAATGGTCGGCAAAATATGGTTTATTCTTGCCCGATACGGTAACTCCCTACCCCCCAGCCGAAATACCTTTAGCGCGCACGGTTCGAGGAGAAGCCGTTGACGACGTAGACCTTTTCACCCGCCACGCAGGCAAGCCAGAAGGCCTGTGGGTGAAAATTAACGGCCGGCCGCTCAAAGACGAAACGGGGGCCCTTAAAGGCGGCGTAGTCGTTTGCCGCAACGTCACAGAACAAAGAGCATCCCAGCAGCGAATGCAGCAGTTGGCCGAGGCACAGGAACGCTTGCTGCAAGAACTCAAAACGCGGCAAAATGCCCTAGACGAATCGGCGATCGTCAGCGAAACAGATGTCCAAGGCATGATTACCTACGTCAACGACAGATTCATTGAAATCTCTGGTTACAGCATGGGAGAACTCCTGCACCGCAACCACCGCCTCGTCAATTCCGGCTACCATCCCAAATCATTTTTTGAAGAAATGTGGGTGACACTTTCTCGCGGTTTGGTGTGGAAAGGGGAAATTAAAAACCGACGCAAAGATGGAGGGTTTTACTGGGTAGATTCGACGATATCCCCCATTTTTGATACCAGCGGCACAATAGTCAAATATATCGCCATTCGCTTTGACATTACCGAGCGCAAAGAGGCAGAAGAACGACTAGGAAAATTGGCAGCAGAACGTAAAGCTGAAGCTGATTCTCTGACGCAGCAAGTCCTTAAATTATTGGGAGAAATTAAAGGCGCGGCTCAAGGCGACTTGACAGTCAGGGCGGAAGTGACTAACGACGTTTTAGGTGCTGTCGCCGACTCTTTCAACTTCTTAATCGGTTCTCTGCGGAAAGTGGTAACGGGAATTCAAACTTTAGCCGAACAGGTAACATCTGCCACCGACGAGTCAATTAACAATACCAGTCAACTCACCCAACAGGCGGAAATTCAAGCAGCAAAAATATCTGCCATCATGCGCGAAATCGAGCGGATTGTGAATTCAATCCGCGACGTGCGAGATGTTTCGGTGCGGGCGGAAACAGTGGCTCAGCAGTCTTCTCAAACGGCTGAAGTCGGCGGTATGGCGGTCGATCGAGCTGTCGAAGGTATTAACGGGCTGCGGTTGACGATCGCCTCTACCTCGAAAATGATGAAGCGTTTGGGCGAATCTTCGCAGCAAATTGGCAAAATTGTGACTTCGATTTCTCAACTTGCTTCGCAAACTAATTTATTAGCTCTGAATGCTACTATTGAGGCGGCGCGAGCCGGCGAACAAGGTTTAGGCTTTGCAGTTGTTGCCGAAGAAGTGCGGAAATTAGCAGAAAGATCCGCCGGCGCTACTGAGGAAATCTCGGAAATTGTCGGTACAATTCAAGAAGAAATCAGCCGCGTGATGAAGGCAATGGAATCGGGGACGCTGGAGGTAGTGGAAGGCACTAAGCTAGCAAGCGAAGCTAAAACTCACCTCAATGCCATCATCGAAGTTAGTCGAGAAATGAATGCTTTGGTACAGAATATTACTAGCGCATCTGCCAAGCAAACTGTTTCGGCTGAGGGAATTGCTAACAGTATGCAGCAAGTCAACGAGATTGCGAATACGACCGCACAAAAAGGTGCGGATGTCAAAGCATCTTTGGACGAGTTGTCTGGTTCTCTGGGCCAATTGCAAAAGTCGGTGGCGAATTTCCGTTCGTAATTTTAGAACCCCGACTTATTGAAGAAGTCGGGGTTCTGGGTATTGTGGCAGTGTGCGATGATGAATGGTAAGATGGCTGAGTATTTGAAATACTTTTAGGTTGTGGCTATCGTGTTTGAGATTGAGTTTACAGACCAAGCGATTGAGGATTTGCAGTGGTTTAAGAAACACGAACAAAATGTAATTGTTGACGGGATTGAGGCTAACCTTTGTTATGAACCCACTACCGAGACGCGCAACCGGAAAGCCCTGCGTCCAAATAATACAGCAGAATGGGAATTGAGATTGGGTGTATATCGCATTTTGTACAACGTTGACAAGCAAGTTAAAATTGTCAGCATAGAGCGCATAGCTGGCAAGCAGGGGAATAGATACATATTTCAAGGAGAAGAGGAAGAACTATGATGAACTGGGATTATCGAGTATTTTTTGAGGATGGCGGGTACACAATTCGCACGGTGTATTATGACGATAAGGGTGCGATCGCAGCCTGCTCTGAAAAAGAAACCGCACCTTTTGGAGAATCAGTGGAAGAACTTCAAGAAGAATTAAACCAACTCCTTGCTGCTCTAAAAAAACCAGTTATTTCGGCTGACGATGTGCCACCTCCAAGCGATAGCCCGAAGGCAAAAAGAGGAAAATCATTGCAAGCAGTGCGGCAACAACTTGGCTTGGGATCGGAAATAACGAAAGAAAATTCCTTAGAAAATTCCTTGAGTTCAAACGATTAGCAAAGAACCGAGGTTATCGGTAAGAGTTAAAAACAACTAGCCGCTTATCTTAGCCGCTCATATGAATGATGACGATTTAAACGAATTAATAGATGCTTTTACCGCAGAATGCGAAGAGTTTCTCCAGTCAATGGAGACGAATCTGCTGGCGATGGAAGCTGCGGGTTTGAAAGAGCGACAAGCGGCAGTTAAAGAAATGTTTCGGGCGGCGCACTCGATTAAAGGTGCGGGTTCGATGTTGGGCTTTCAAAACGTATCGGCGGCGGCTCACACGCTGGAGGACTGTTTTGTCATTTTGCGCGATCGCACAGACTTGGCGGCCCTGGAACCGACTACTGTGAGTGTTTTGCTGCAGGGGGTGGATGCTCTCAAAAAGATTACGATCGAATCAGTTCAACACTCCGATGTCACAACTCCGGATCAAACGGAAAACTTGGAGGCGATCGCCCAAATTTTCGCCCAGTTCCAGGCCAAGTACGGCAAGTCAGAACAGTCGCCAGTCCCCGCAGCCAGCCAATCGCCCGCCCCCGACACCCTGAAACTGATTTTTGAACAGCAAGTGCCGGCACTCTTCAATCGCCTAGAAACCGAGCTTTCCCAAGCTTCCGAGGCAGATTTGGCAACAAGCGTCACCGCCCTCAAGCAGGTTTACTACCAACTCTCCGGTTTGGCTGGAATGCTGCAATTGCCGGATTTTGCGAAAGTCGCCGCAGCCCTCAGCACTTTGATCGACTCTCCTGACTTGACTCTACAACGGTTGCAATCCGAGGGTTGGGCGATCGCCCAAAACTTGCAAACCGCACGCCAACAAATATTGGAAGGAAGGGCGATCGACATCCCCGAAATCTCCCCCTCCCCGACTCCCCCGGAAATCTCCCCCTCCCCGACTCCCCCGGAAATCTCCCCATCCCCGACTCCCCCGGAAATCTCCCCCTCCCCAACTCCCCCCGACTCCCCCCAACTCTCCGACTCCCCGACTCCCCCGGAAATTTCCCCATCCCCATCCCCAACTGTCCCCCCCTCCCCGACTCTCCCAGTCGCCAACCCGCAAAGGCCGACAATCCGGGTAGACTTAGAACGCTTAACTGAATTGGTGAATCTAGTCGGGGAATTAGTCATCAACCGTACAAATTTAGAACTTCAAGAATCCGAACTGCGCGGCGAAGTCAAGCGCATCCGCCGCAATATCGTAGATTTGAACCAATTCGGCGGTCAGTTGCGAGAAGAATACGACAGACTGAGCTTTGCAGAGTGGAGAGGGGGAAACGGGAACTCTGGATTGGTACAACTTGCAGCAGCAGAAACAGAATTGCCCATGATTGCTAACGGCAAATCCTCTCCGGTTCATGCTCACTTCGATATCTTAGAGATGGATCGTTATACAGAGTTCCACTCGACAGCCGCAGAAGTCATCGAAACTGCCCAAGCAATTTCTCACTCCGCCACCAAATTAGACACCTTAGCCATGAAATTCGAGCGCAGTACCGACCAACTGCGCCGCATTACCGAACAACTACGCAGCCGCGTCATGCAGTTGCGAGTCGTGAGTTTCAGTCGCGCCGTCGATCACTTGCCCAGAGCCCTGCGGGAGATGTGTCTCACATACGATAAGGATGTCAACTTGCTGCTAGTGGGAAGAGATACCAAAATTGACGAAAGTTTGCTCGATGCTTTGCGCGACCCCTTAATACACTTAGTGAGAAACGCTTTCGACCACGGCATCGAAATGCCCGAAGTTCGGAAAGCAAGCGGCAAGCCGGCCAGCGGTCAAATAGAAATAGAAGCCCGCCACCAAGGCGGCCAAACTATTATTACTGTCGCCGATGACGGCAAAGGCATTGACCCGGAAATGATTCGCCGTAAAATTGTTACAAAGGGTTTGGCTACGGAGGAACAAGCTCAAGAATTTTCCATTGCCGAACTCTACGATTTTCTGTTTTGGCCGGGTTTCAGCACTACAGAAGGGGTCAGCGACCTTTCGGGGCGGGGAGTGGGGCTCGACGTGGTGCGAACAAATTTGCGGACTGTGCGGGGGACTGTGAAGGTAGACTCTCGCCTGGGAAAAGGTACGAGTTTTATCATTAAACTGCCACTGCTGCTGTCGATTACTGATGCTTTGATGGTGAAGACAGATCACAATAAAATAGCAGTGCCGCTGGATGCAGTCGAGGAAATTCTGCACATTAAAGCCTCGGAAGTTCACATTGCCGGCAATCAGCCGATGTTGTGGTGGCGGGAGGAATTTATTCGTTTGGTGAGAATGCAAGATTTGCTCGAATACAGCGTCCTTCCGCCGGATGCCCCCTCTCCTGACCCTTTGACCCAAGAGGAAATTCCTGTCCTGGTTTTGGCTTCTACCGAAGGAATGCTGGCGGTGGCCGTGGAACGGCTGATTGGTCAGCAGGAAATTGTGGTTAAACCTTTGCCACCGCCTCTATCGAAACCTCGCGGCGTTTTGGGGACTACGATTTTGGGGGACGGGCGCGTGGTGAATATTCTGGATGTGGATGATTTGGTGGGTCAACCTGTGGTAAATAGTTCGATCGCCGCTATTTCCGGTAAAGTGCAGGAGATACCGGTGAGTGCGAGTCAGTCACCGCAGATTTTGGTAGTGGATGATTCCTATACAATTCGCCAGTTGCTGTCTCTGACGCTGACTCGTGCTCGCTACCGGGTAGTACAAGCTAAAGACGGTGTGGATGCCCTGGAAAAGTTGCAAAATGGTCTTGATTGCAGTTTGGCGATCGTGGATATTGAAATGCCCCGGATGGATGGATTTGAATTGTTGCGATCGATCAGATCAACCCAGCGGTTTGCTAAGATTCCTGTAGCCATGCTGACATCCCGTAGCGGGGAAAAACATCGGCAAATGGCAATGGAATTAGGCGCAAATCAATACTTCACCAAACCTTACAGCGAAGCCCAACTTTTACAAGCTATCCCCAAATTAATCCACCACTCAATAATTTAAGCCAAAATCTCAAATCTCCACTCAAATAATCCCTAATCTCCCACAAAACTTAGGTAAAAAGTAATTGAACGCGCGAATTTTAGTGGTAAGCTACGCAGCCGAATCACCTACTAAAATCTAATATTTTTCAATCTAAAACCTAATATCAATTCCGGTTATATCGGAATGATTAAACCGCAGAGGACGCAGAGGATACAGAGAAAGGGAAGAGAGAGATGAATAATTCAGATGCCAAGGGAGTTGAGATAAAATCAATAATCTAAAATCTAAAATCCAATAATCTTCAATCGAATAATCTAAAATCTAAAATCTAAAATCGAATGACTCACACCAATTACAATCGCCGCTTTCGGAGCAAGAAACAAGCCACTGTTAGAATTGCCCCTAAAAAAATTGTTTCCTTTGAACTAGGAAATATTTACTATGCTGTTCCTATTGAACGAGTGGAGCGCATTGTTAAAAACTTTAAGGCCTACGGCCTTTTACCTAACGGTAATAGTTTACTGCGGCATCAAGAAGAACTGATTACCATAATTAATTTATCCAAAATATTTCCCCGCAGTCCGAGCATTGCTGAGTGCAAATACCTGATTATTTGTACCTTAAATAAAAGTGATCGGTTGGGAATTCCTCTTCCTGATATGCCAAAAATTTTGGAAATTACCGAAGAAAGCTTCTGCGAGATTCCGGAATTGTACCGTCAACAGCAACTTCCTCCGGTAATAGAAAAGTTAATTCGCGCACCTGATGGTTCCGAAGTTTTTTATCTGAATTTTGATCTATTTAGCGAAATGTAGAGAGTTCACTTTTCGATGTATTATACCATATAAATGGTATTTTTGCAAACAAAAAGTTATAGATTTATGAAAAAACTCACAATAATGTCGATCGCCCTACTAATTTTTGCAGGAACTCTGGAACTGCCGAAGGTGGGGCTGCAACTAAGTGCGATCGGGCAAATAGAAACACCCCAACCAATCCCAACACCCCAAACAATCCCAACACCCCAACCAATCCCAACACCCCAAACAATCCCAACACCCCAACCACAAACACCCCAACCAATACAAACACCCCAACAAATCCAAACACCCCCAATACAAACACCCCAACCAAAACCAGCCGACCCCAAAAACCTCGGCTACGTCTCCCCAGAATTTGCCGAAAATTTCTCCCAGCAACAAATCGACCAAATCAACGCCAACGTCGAAACGCTGCTGCTAACTCAAAGCTGCTCCCGCTGCGACCTCCGAGCCGTAAAATTAGTTAACATTAACTTAAAAAATCCCATCCTTACAGGATCAGATTTATCAGATGCCAACCTCAGCGGTAGTCGCTTCGAGATATCAGATTTTGTCAACACCAATCTAGCTCGCACAAACTTAAGCGGAGCCGAATTAGTAGGAGCGAGAATCAGCAACGCTAACCTCAGAAAAGCTAACTTGACAAAGACAAATCTAGACGGTGCAGACCTACGATTTTCCGACTTGAGAGATGCCAATCTTTCCGATGCCAACCTCCGCAATGCTAATATAGATGGCGCTACTATCGATCGAGCAAGTATGGCCGGCACCACAATGCCAGACGGCAGGAAAAATAATTAATAATAGAGGTAGTCTTATGTCGCCGATTAAACAACGCCTTCTCGAAGCGATCGAACGGACTCCTGAGCCACTTTTAGAGCAAACGCTGGCATTTCTGGAATTTTTGACCAGTCGGACACAATCCGCGATCGCCCCAGACTTCGACTCAGATTTTGACTCAGATACCGACTCCAACGAGCAAATCATCGCCGATCTGAAAGCCTCCCTCCACCAAGCCAAAGCGGGACAAACCTTTCCCATATCGGAACTCTGGGACGGTATCAATGTCTGATATGTCAGTCCAAGTCACATTCACGGTACTTTTCAAACGTCGCCTCAAAGGACTCGCTAAAAAGTATCGCCAAATTCAAACCGATATTCAGCCAGTCCTTGATGAGCTTATCCAAGGAAACTTCATAGGAAACCAGATTACAGGGACTCAATACACCGTTTACAAAGTCCGGGCTAAAAACAGTGATTCCCAAGTTGGTAAGAGCGGCGGTTATCGCTTGATTTATCAAGTTGAATCACCGACTCAAGTTGTTTTACACCTGATTTACTCGAAATCAGAACAAGCAAATGTCTCCGCCGAGGAAATCCAAACTGCGATCGCAGAATACCAAGCGAACCCAGACGAATAAGCCATTTTTCAAATCTAAACGCTTGCCCTTCTTGCTCTTTGAGGTGCTCGCTGTTATCGTCAAAATCCGTGTCGTGCCTTCCTTCAATTCTATTCAAACAGCCAAAAACCTCTGAATCACCTCATCACTTAACTCGCTAGTGCTTCCAGAAGCCACAATCCCCCCTTTTTGCATAGCATAATACCAGTCAGCTTGCCGCACAAAATGCAAATGTTGCTCCACCAACAAAACAGAAATTCCCCTAGTCGCAACCACACGGCGCACCGCAGCTTCAATATCTAAAATAATCGACGGCTGAATCCCCTCCGTAGGTTCATCCAAAACCAGCAACTGCGGCTCACCCATCAAAGCCCTAGCAATAGCTAACTGCTGCTGCTGTCCCCCGCTCAAATCACCTCCGAGGCGATCGAGCATAGTTTTCAAAACCGGAAATAACTCAAAAATTTCATCAGGAACTTCAGGATTTTTGGTTTTGGTTGGTTTCGCTTCCAAACCTAACAATAAATTTTCTTTAACCGTCAAACGTGGAATAATTTCACGCCCTTGAGGCACATAACCAATTCCTAATCTAGCCCGCTGGTAAGTCAACTTAGAAGCAATAGATTCTCCGCCAAAAGCAATAGTGCCACTGCGCGGTTGCAGCAACCCCATAATCGTTTTTAGCATAGTAGTTTTGCCCACACCATTGCGGCCGATCAAGCAAACCATTTGCCCCGCCATGACGCTTAAATCGACATCGCGCAAAATGTGACTTTCGCCGTAATAAACATTCAAATTAGAAACTTGTAGCATAATTATTTACTGTTCACTGTTGACGGTTGACGGTTGACTGTTAACTGTTAACTGTTAACTGTTGACTGTTGACTAATAACTATTCTTCAGGTTTGCCCAAATATACCTCAATTACCCGATCGTCATTTTGCACCTCATCCATAGTCCCCTCACACAAAACCGAACCCTGATGCAACACCGTCACCTGCCGCGCAATTTGCCGCACAAACTCCATATCGTGTTCAATTACCAACACCGAATGACTTTCGGCCAACGAAATCAGCAACTCTCCAGTTAACATCGTTTCCTCATCCGTCAAACCCGCCACAGGTTCATCTACCAACAACAAATCAGGAGATTGAGCCACCAACATTCCAATTTCCAACCATTGCTTTTCCCCGTGAGAAAGCAAACCAGCCGAAATATCAGCCTTAGCAACTAAACCAATTGTTTCTAACAAACCCGCAACCGTGCGTTTTTCAGCAGCAGAAGCAGGCTTGAACAAAGTCGAAAAAACATTTTTATGGCGGCTGCAAGACAATTCCAAATTTTCGCGTGGCGTTAAATTCAAGTAAACTCGCGGCGTCTGAAACTTGCGACCAATTCCCAAGCGCGAAATCCTATCTTCCGACAACTTGCGTAAATTTTGTCCCTTAAATAACACCCTGCCCTCTGTCGGCTGCACCTTCCCGGTAATGGAATCGAGAAAAGTTGTTTTCCCCGCACCATTGGGCCCAATAATAACTCGCAGTTCGCCCGCATCCATGCTGAAATTTAAACCGTTTATGGCTTTAAAACCATCAAAACTAACAGTCAAGTTTTCTATTTCTAATACTTTTCCATTCATAGTTAAAATTCACTCACCAATAAACAACAACCCATACCTCTTGTAGGTTCCGAAGGCAAATATTCTCCCTTATTAAGGAGATTTTTTGCCCTTTACTGACACCATATTTACTACTTTTTGCTAGCAGTTTACTCTAAACTAAAACTGCTAGAACTGCTCGAAATTGGAGGTGGAGTGGAAGCTAAAATGCGTTCAGCTAACTTCGAGAGTGGCAAACTTTGCACATATACTTTACCAGGCCCAGTCATCTTTGCCAAAAACAAGCCTTCACCTCCAAATAAAGCATTTCTAAAGCCGCCAACAAATTGAATGTCGTAGTCTACTGTGGAAGCAAAAGCTACTAAACAGCCGGTGTCTACTCGCAACACTTCGCCAACTCCCAAATTTTTCTCAACTATTGTTCCTCCCGCATGAACAAAAGCTAGCCCGTCACCCTGCAATTTTTGCAGAATAAAACCTTCTCCGCCAAAGAAACCGGCACCGAGTCGCTTCGTGAAAGCTACCTCAATTTCAATGCCGTTGGCCGCACAGAGAAATGAGTCTTTTTGACACAAAAATTTACCGCCAAGTTGGCCTAAATCTAGGGGAATTACTTTACCCGGATAGGGGGCGGCAAAAGCGACGCGGGCCTTGCGATTTCCGGCGTTGACAAAGGTGGTAATGAAAAAACCCTCTCCTGTCAGCATTCGTTTGAAACCTTGAAATAAGCCGCCGCCTGTGGATGTTTGCATTTGGATGTCGCCTTCCATGTATGTCATGGTTCCAGCTTCAGCCCTGACGCCTTCTCTAGGGTCGAGTTCAATCTCGATGAGTTGCAAATCGTCGCCGTAAATTTTGTAGTCAATAATATCTGCCATATGTTGCCCCTCAATTTAAAGAATGAAGCTACTTGCTACGGATATCTAAGTAGGTGGACATATATATTGCGTCTCCTCAGACAGAGATAAATGCAGCGTTTGCCAAGTCTATGGCGATTGCTTTGTTTGTCTGTTGTAGGTGACATTTATTTATGTCAGCCTACTTATAAATTACACGATATTTTTGCACTCAATGTTCAAGTTCTTCTTTTTCGAGCTGCACTTGGGGGTCTTGTTCCAGGCTGGGGTAAGTAGATGCGTACTTCGGTTTTCTGAACAACCTGCGGATTTGGCCGAAACCTTGATGTTGCAGCCAGCCGACTAAGCCGTCGGGCAGCACTGTGACTACTATGAGGAATAGCGCACCTTGGAAAAACAGCCACACTTCGGGGAATTGTTCGCTCAAGAAACTTTTGCCAAAGTTGACTAGCAGTGTTCCCAATATTGCTCCCGATAATGTGGCGCGACCTCCGACTGCGACCCAGATTACCATTTCAATGGAAAAGGCAATATCCATTGCTTTTGGCGAAATAATTCCGGTTTGTACGGTAAATAATGCGCCTGCAATCCCGGCTAAACCGGCGGAAATTGCAAAGACTAAAACTTTGTAGCCTGTGGGATTGTAACCTGAGAAACGCAGGCGCACTTCGTCGTCGCGAATTGCTACTAACAGGCGGCCGAAACGCCCGCTGGTCAGCCATCGGCAGAGGGCGTAAGTTGCTGCTAGAAATAGTATGGTGAGAATGTAGAAAATATATTGAGTATCTCGGTCATTTACTGTGGCTCCGAACAAGGTTTTAAAGTCGGTGAGCCCGTTGGTGCCGTTAATCAGTTTTTGCTGACCGTTAAAGAAGTTGAAAAATACAATGGTTGCTGCTTGGGTAAGAATTGAAAAGTAAACGCCTCGAATTCGATTGCGGAATACTAAATAACCCAAAAGTGCGCCCAAGATGGCGGGGATGAGAACTATTGCTGCTGCTGAAAAGGGAAATGAATAAAATGGTTGCCAAAACCAGGGGAGTTCGGTAACGCCGTAGAGGTTCATAAATTCTGGCAATTGACTGCTGGCGGTTGGGGGAATTTGCAGTTTTAGGTGCATGGCGAAAGCGTAGCCGCCGATCGCAAAAAACACTCCATGCCCTAAACTAAGTAAACCCGTGTATCCCCAAATCAAGTCTATGCCGAGGGCTGCAATTGCTAGTGCTAAAAATCGCCCCAATTGATTGAGCCGAACATCGGGGAGTATGCCTGGGATGAGTAAGATGAATGTGAGGGCGATCGCGCTGACAATTATCGCTTCTTTTAGCCAGGGTTTTTGATGTGTTTTCTGCATTTTTCGCTACACTCGCAGTTGTAATTTTTAATTTTCTACCGTCCGCCCTTTTTGCGGGAAAATCCCTCCCGGCTTCACTTGCAGAAAAGCCATAATTAAGGCGAATACCATTACTTTTGCCATGCTGGTTGTGGCGAAAAATGTGAAGAAGTCGGCTAAAGGCTTGACAGGAGCGAACATTAATGCTAATGTTCCAGAACCGATCAGGTAATTTGCAGTGCCGATCGCGATCGCAGCAACTACACTCCCCACAATCTTGCCGACACCGCCCACAACCACCACCATAAAAGTATCGACTATATAATTTTGTCCAGTATTTGACCCTACCGAACCAATCAAACTAATCGCACACCCAGCGACACCAGCCAACCCCGAACCCAAAGCAAAAGTCAGCGCGTCTACTTGTTCGGTAGGAATACCCAAACACGCACTCATGCTGCGATTTTGTGTCACGGATCTAATCCGCAATCCCCACACAGACTTTTGCAAAAATAGGTAAATTCCCGCCAAACAAATTCCTGTCAGCACAATAATAAAAATTCGGGCGTAGGGCAACTGAAAATTGCCCAGCGGTATGCCACCCCGCAACCATTGCGGTGCAGTTACGTCCACATTTTGAGCGCCAAACCAAGGTTGAGTTACTGCCAGTTTGTAAGTTTGCCCTAAAAAGGCGCTCACCGCCCAGGAAATACCCAAAGATAAAGGCAAAATTAGGGCGATAATTTTGTTACGAATGCGATCGAAATCCAGGCGAGATTTCAGCAACCACAAACCGCCAAAAAACAGCAAACAAAACACTGCAATCCCAATTACCATCACCCAACTAACGCTGCGGACAAACTGCTGCAAAATTAAGCTTACGCCCCAAGTTGCCAGCAGAGTTTCTAGCGGTCGCCCGTAAAGATAGCGAATCACTCCGCGTTCGAGAATTAATCCTACTAATGCAGCTACTAAAAAAGCTAGGGGAATTGCAAATAAAATATAGGTTTCAAAAGCAAATCCTCCGATTCCTTTGAAGACATTTTGCACTACGAAAGTTGTATAAGCCCCCAGCATCATCAACTCGCCATGAGCCATATTAATCACGCCCATCAGCCCGAAAATAATCGCTAATCCCAGGGCTGCAATTAGTAAAACAGCGCCGATGCTAATGCCGTTAAATAAACCATCTAATATCGCCACTTTTGTTACTCCTGCATCAAGTCCGTCAACTTTGTTCGCGGATAATTAGGGGCGGATTTTATCCAATTGGTGTCAACTTAGAACTAAAACCCTCTGTATATTTCGCTTGTCGCCGAGTCTCGATCCCCCTAAATCCCCCTTAATAAGGGGGAGTTTGAAGAGTCCAGTTCCCCCTTATTAAGGGAGTAGGGATTGACGAAAGAATTCTCTTACTCCCCCCTTATTAAGGGGGGCGGGGGGATCTCCGGGTTTAAAGACACACCCTAGGGAAATCGAAGATACGTTGCCAACGTTAACAAAATTAGTATTACCTACTTATCAAGCTTTGAATTTTCCACCTTTTGCGGGGTCTGACCAATCGCAAGCAAAGCCTTTTGTTTCAGCGACAAATTGATTCCAAGGCACCGGTTTCACTACTTCTGGTGTAGCAAAAGCGATGTTAAATAAACCGTCGTCTCTCACTTCGCCCAAGCGCACAAATTTAGAAAGGTGATGGTTAACATCCATCGTTACTGTGCCCCCCGGCGCGTCAAAGGTTTGACCCAAAGCTGCTGCCCGTACTTTTTCCAAATCGTCGGCTGTCCCTGCTTTCTCGACAGCTTGCTTCCACAGGTAAACCATGATATAAGCTGCTTCCATCGGGTCATTGGTCACTCTATCTTTGCCGTATTTTGCCTTGAAAGCTTCCACAAATTTTGTATTGGCTGGAGATTCCACAGTCATGAAGTAATTCCAGGCGGCGTAATGGCCTTTAAGATATTCTACGCCGATCGCCTTTACTTCTTCTTCTGCAATACTGACCGACATTGACGGATATTTGTCCGGGCCCAAACCTGCACCCTGCAACTGTTTGAAAAATGCGACGTTGCTGTCGCCGTTGAGGGAATTAAAAATGACGCCGCCGTCTGGCAAAGCTGCCTTAATTTTACTAATAATTGGCGTGACTTCTGTCCCGCCCAAAGGGATGTAGTCTTCCCCAACTAATTCGCCGCCTTTGGCTGCTAGCTGTGCCTTGATAATTGTATTTGCAGTGCGGGGAAAAACGTAGTCAGACCCGACTAAGAAGAATTTTTTGCCTTTATTTTCTAGCAGCCAGTCCACTGCGGGTTCGATTTGTTGGTTCGGGGCAGCCCCAGTATAAAAGATATTTTTGGAACACTCTTGACCCTCGTATTGTACGGGGTACCAGAGCATATGATTTTTTTCTTCAAATACTGGCAATACTGCTTTGCGGCTAGCGGAGGTCCAGCATCCGAAGACGGTGACAACTTTATCTTGGTCGATCAATTTTTTGGCTTTTTCGGCAAAAGTCGGCCAGTCTGAGTTGCCATCTTCTATTACTGCTTCGATTTGTTTTCCGAGGACGCCACCAGCTTTATTGATTTCTTCGATCGCTAATTGTTCGGCATCGACAACGCTTTTTTCGCTGATTGACATCGTGCCGCTCAAGGAATGCAAAATTCCTACTTTGATCGTGTTTCCGCCCCCGGCTGCTGCTGGTGTAGTTCCTGTTGATGTGGGAGAAGCTGCGGGAGTTGCTGTTGGAGTGGGTGTTCTACAAGCTTTTAGAAATAAACTTGATGTTAGGGTAGCAGAACCGTATAAAAGAAATTTCCGCCGATCGAATCGCTTTGTCATTTTTTCTTGTTACTCTTGAATAGATGAGTCAGATGATTGAGAATAATAACACATAGCGACTTGATATTAAGACTCGCTTCAGCAGACTGTTGTATTTTTAGCTACAAAACTTATTGTTTTTGAGAAAATGAATGTTTTGTGGAGATTGAGGGCAACTGCAGCAGAAACCGGGGTGATACCTTGTTAGATTTTAGATTGACTGATGACATCAGGGTGGGGATCACTGGCTTACCCGATTTTTTGGGGAAACCGGGTTTAGACACCAAAATACGTCTTTTCAGCAATTAGTGTGTAATTAGAAACCGGATTTCTTTACATAAATTATCTTATTGATGCTACCAGTTAGGCAGCAACCGGGTCGATCGCACAAAATAGAAAGCGGGTTTCTCGCTCTCGACAGGTTATTGATGCTAAAACTTAGGCAGCAAACGGGTCGATCGCACTTGCATAGGCGAGTATCAAAGCAGGTGACGATCGCACTTCGCTTTTAGTACGATCGTCACCTGTAGAAATGCCCCTGATTTATGGAGAATAGCGGACTCGAACCGCTGGCCTCTGCGGTGCGATCGCAGCGCTCTACCAACTGAGCTAATTCCCCTGATTGAGTTTTAATTTAGCATTTTAGATGCCGGATTGCCGAATCTAAAAGGCTTACAGGTCTTGCTGGCTCTCACGTTCGCAGACCGTCACTTACACTAGCACGTAACTGCTAAAAAGGTCAAGTGTTTTCCGCAGCCGGCTCAGTGGGGGCGATCGAGCAAAGTGCCGCCACTCTATCCAACTCTAAATCAGCAAAATAGTCCACCGTCCAATTAGCTTGGCGCTGGATCATGTGAAACGGGTAAGTGTGAGTCACACCCGCAACCTGAATCCCCGCTTTTTTCGCCGCTTCAATCCCCGCAAAAGTATCTTCTAGCGCCAAACACTCGATCGGTTGCAGGTTAAAGTCGGGATATTTCTGGTTGAAAAGTTCCACAGCCAATAAATAGCCATCGGGTGCTGGTTTGCTCACCGTCAAGTCGTCGCCTGCGACAATTAACTCAAAGTTTGCTGCCAAACCGGCCCGATCTAACACCAATTCTATATCCGATCGCATTGCCCCGCTAACTACGGCCATTTTCAGTCCGGCGGCCCGAATTTTGTCAATAAATTCTGCCAAACCGGGATAAATCGGCAGTTTCTCCAAAGTATCTATTTGAGCTTTGTAAGCTTCGGCCTTGCGCTGCAGCAGTCGATCGAGATATGTTTCTGTTAGATATCGTCCCCGGCGCTTGAGTAGTTCGGTAATGCAAGCGCGATCGCTCCTTCCCAAACAAATTTCTCGAAACTCCCCACGTTTGAGCTGGAGATTTTCATCGAGCATCAATTGATCGATGATTTTCTCGTGAATTGGCTCGTCATTAACAATCACGCCATTAAAATCAAATAAAACAGCTTTTAGAGTCATTAGTTAGGAGTTAGGAGTTAGGAGTTATGAGTTATTAGTTATTAGTTATTATTCAGTCCGCGAAGGCGGACTTTGTTTGTGTAGCCCCGACTTCCAGTCGGTGGTTATTTTAGTCGGCAGTGATTCTGTAAATCAAGCCGGAGCTGGAATGCCCGGTAAATCGCCATCAAAATCAGGAGTTCGATCGCCCCAATTCCACCCCCTCGCCACCCGCACCTGTTCCAAATCTTCCCCAGGCAAAGGTTTCACGCCCTGCGTCACCTGATTCACCCACCAGTGTTCGTGAGTTTGCACCGCCGCGAATCCAGCCGCCCCCGCCCAAGCATCAAGGCTGCCAGCCGCGTAAGACTTAATATAAGGCTCTTCAAAGATATCAGTCAGCCACTCTGTCTGCCGCAAAGTTTTTTGATTTCCGTCCAAAATTGCCACTTGTCCCCCAACCTTAAGCAGTCGGAAGCTTTCTCGCAAAATTGCCCGCGATACAGCAGGTGGCGTCTCGTGAAACAGCAAGGAAGCTGCGACTAAATCGAAGCTGGCATCGGGAAAAGCAACGCTTTCGGCATTTCCGTGCAACCACTGGATATTTAAGCCGGCTTTTTGCGCTTTCATGTCGGCAACTACCAGCATATAAGGCGACAAGTCCAGCCCGACAACTTCCGCTTCGGGAAAAGCTTGCTTGAGCATGAGCGTTGTCGAACCGGTGCCACATCCCAAATCGATGATTCGGCGCGGTTTCACCCGCACAGCGTCAATTAAGCCTTGCCTGACAACTGTTTCGTGGGGAGGCAAAACATATTGCGTGATGGGATCGTAGGAAACGGCGGCACTGGGGTTGAGGTAGCCGTGTTTAATGCCGTGAAAGTTTTGGCTGCTGTAATATTCGGGATAAACTAAGTTGGGTTGTCGGTAGCGATCGCCCGCTGTTTCCCAGTCGATACCTTCGTAGAGTCGTTTCAGTGCTTCTTCGTCGATCGCCAGTCGCATCAGGGGCGACAAAAAGCGCTCGAAAATTGTATCCTTGCCAACAGCCATAAAACACCTTTAACAAAAACTCTTCTAATTTTAGCCAACGGGCGTAAATTTAGCATTAATTAAAACTGTTTAGCCCCTCTTCCCTCTTCCTTCTAGCCCTTACCTCCGTTACAAAATCCGTGGGCTTCCTTTCCACTTCCTTCTTCTACCAGTTTTTACAACAAATGCAACTATATACCAGCTTCAAAAGCTTGTTTTCTCAGGTATTTCAAAATCTCAAATCTCAAATCGTATTACTTTCCGTTAGTAATAGGAATTTTTACCAAACACTCCGTACCCCCGCCAGGAGGTCGAGAAATTGTGATGCTGCCGCCGTGTCCATCTACTACAATTTTGTAGCTAATTGCCAACCCCAAACCCGTGCCTTTGCCCACCTCTTTAGTAGTAAAAAATGGGTTAAAAATTTGGTCTTTAACGCTGTCGGGAATGCCGGGGCCGTTGTCGGCGATCGCCACTTTCAGAAATTTAGCGCCATGTTCGCGAACTACTCCCGTGGAAATAGTAATAATTTTATCCAGGCGATCGATCTCGTTCAAAGCATCTATCGCATTACTCAGCAAGTTCATAAACACCTGATTGAGCTGAGAGGGATAGCACTCGACTGAAGGCACTTTTCCGTATTTCTTGACTATATAAATTCTATTTTTAATGCGGTTGGAGAGCAGCAGCAAGGTATTTTCTATACCTTCGTGAATGTCTGCTAGCTTTTTGTCAGATTCATCCAAGCGAGAAAAGTTGCGTAAAGAAAGAACTATGCTGCGAATGCGTTCGGTTCCTATTTTCATAGAATTCAATATATGCGGCAAATCTTCCTCGATAAATTCTAACTCGATTTCTTCGCTAAAATCTGCGATTTCCTGGGGAACCTCTGGGAAGGCTTCTTTGTATAAACTCACCAATTCTAATAAATCTTTAGTATATTTGCTAGTGTGAGGCAAATTAGCCGAAATGAAGTTAACGGGGTTGTTGATTTCGTGCGCTATTCCAGCCACCATTTGACCTAGGGATGACATTTTTTCGTTCTGCACTAAATGAGTTTGAGTTTTTTTCAGTTCATTTAAGGCACTATTAAGCAGTTTTACTTGGTCTTGGGTTTGACTGTAAAGGTGAGCTTGAGTAATTGCGATCGCCAATTGGTCGGCCACAGCTTTTAATAGTTGGATTTCCTCCCGGCTCCAAAGCCAATGAGTAGCGTGGCTACAAATTAAATAACCCTGCGGCTGGTTCTGAGTCTGGACAGGTACGGCTAAATAGCTATTAGTTTTAAGTTCCGGCGGTTGAGTTACACCCTTCGCCCAAGTGTCGCTCGAAAGAATAATTGGTTCGCCTTGACCACTCCGTACTAACACATTTTCGAGAAAGTAAGACTCAAAATTTATGGCTTGTGTCGGAGAATCAGATGGGCAACATTCCCACAGGATTTGTAACGTTTTTTCTTGCGGTTTGTACCAACCAAAAGCCGCCCGTTCTAGGTGCAGCAAACTCACTATTTCTTCGACTGTACTTTGCACAATTTTGTCTAATTCCAGGGAAGCGCGAATCCGTCCGGCAATCCGGTTGAGCATGGCTTCTCGCTCCGCTTGAGCGCGATTGTTTTCGGAGGAGTAAATTAGCCAAATGGCTGCTAGCATTGCCGGGATGAGCAGTCCGGCGACTACGGATGTCAGCAAATTTAATGCTTGCAGTTGGGATTCAATATTTTCGCGGGGAATTACTAAAGCCATCGACCAGTTAACTTCCTTGAGGGGAGCATAGGCCACATACACCCATTTGTTATCTATTTTTACCAGTTCGATGTTCGTCTGGCGGTCGATCATCTGCCGCGCAATTGTGGAGAGTGCGGGGTCTTTTGACTGTAAAAAGCTTGGGGCCTCCCGATCGATATTTCCGATTAAGTTATTGTTGGGATGAACAATTGGCACTCCTTGTGAATTGAGCGCAAAAGCATAACTGTCTGAACCGTACAGCAAGCTGTTAGCGACAGATGTTACTCGGTCTAATTTAATGCTGCCCGATAGGACTCCAATTACTTTATTGGGAGCCGGAGGTAAAGCCCAAATAGGAGCTGAAATAATGATGGTAGAAACTTTTGTACTGCGACCTATCAGCGGGTCGGAAACGTTGAGCTGCCCGGCCATTGCTTTTTGAAAGTGTTGGCGGTCTTTGCTGTTCGAGCGGTTGCCTAAAGTGTTGATAAATAAGCCGTCGGGTTGAGTTAATGACAGGACGAAATACTCTTTTAATCTGTATATTTCTCCTTGCAACCGGGGCTCGACTAATTTCCAATTGAGAGTGCCAACCGTAGGATCGTAAGCAATGGTTTCTATTTCTGCTTTGCGGCTGCTTAGCCAGCGGTCGATTTCATCGGTGCCTTTTTCTAGTTTTAATAGTGCTATTTGCTTTAAATTGTCGAGGATTAGTCCGCGCACAAAAAAATAGCTGATGCAAGCAGTTGTGCTAATGGTTAAAGCGGTGGTACCCAGAATTAGTAGGGTCAGCAAATGGCGGCGCTGCCGTCTGTGTTGCCAAAGACTGTGCGCTTGCTGCCACTGCGATTGAGCAGAATTGCTGATGTTGTCCCAAAAGTGGCGCAGCTTTTTTGTTTGGTGTGGCGGCGGCGCAGATACAGATCCGGCTTGATTTGCTGGGTTTTGCATCATCAAATGTTCTCTCCGAATCAAATTCATCAAACGGTATTGGTCATTCGGCAGAATTAATATCAGCCAAGTCGTGAGACCAGTTTCAGAAAAATAATGCAACTGTAGGTCGGTGTTACCAACCCTGGTAGGCATCAGTCATTCCCAATCTCAAATGTCAAATCTAAAATTTAAAATTGAAAATGGTATGACTTGCATTCCTGACTGCAAACAATTCTTATTCCGATCGCACGCTCGCCTTCTATTTTGGCATCAGCTTTATTTTTTGACCTTCGGTTTACCTAATTGAGGTAACTGCTTTACGATATCTTTAATATCTATCTCGTTTGTATAACAAAATAATTATAAATAACACAGAGAAAACACGGAGTTTTTTTAATTAGCAATGTATTATAAGGTAAAGGTAAATACTTATTGACAATTTTACTAATTTATGCTTAGGTTTCACGGGGAAATTTTTTCGTCTAAAGCTTTTTTAGCCAAGCGGGTTGCATAAACGGTGAGGGCGATCGTTGCTACCAAACCAATCCCGTAGAGAGCCCACTCAGCAGCAGTGCGCGAGCGCCCGCTAGATCCGAGTGCAGCCAAACTCCCGGCCAGGGAACCGATATAAACATACATGACTGTTCCCGGAATCATGCCGATCCAAGATGCCAAAAAATAGTCTTTTAAAGATACCTGCGTGACTCCGAAAGCATAGTTAAGCAAATTAAACGGAAAAATGGGAGAAAGTCGCGTCAGCAGCACAATTTTCCATCCTTCAGAGGCAACTGCGGAGTCGATCGCCTTAAATTTTTGATTGCCCTCTATCTGTTTAGAAACCCAGTCGCGAGTTAAATACCGCCCTACCAAAAAAGCGCAAGTTGCGCCTAAAATCGAGCCGATGGAAACACAAACCGAACCGCCAACGACTCCAAACAAAACGCCAGAACCCAGAGTCAGCAAAGAACCGGGGATAAATAGAACCGTTGCGACAATGTAAATTAGAATAAAAGCTGCCGGGCCCCAAGGGCCGAGACTCGCGATCGACTCCAAGGCATTTGTCAGAATTCCTTGGAAGTTGAAAAACTTAGTCGCCACAATCAAAGCCACAGCTAAACCAATCCCTAAAATCAGTTTCCACCTATTTGATGGCGGCGGATTTTCATCGGGCGATCGCGAATCATTCATTACCTAAACTCTCCACTCTAAATAATATGGGCATGGGGCATTGGGCCCAAAAGCATGGGAATCGGGAATCGGGAATCGGGAATCGGGCATCGGGCATAGTTTCTTCCTTCTTCCTTCTTCCTTCTTCCTTCTTCCTTCTTCCTTCTTCCTTCTTCCTTCTTCCTTCTTCCTTCTTCCTTCTCAAATCAAAGTACCGCCACAGCTAGAACCGCTACCCGCCGTACAGCCGTAACAATAAGCAGCCGTTTGCACCTCTTGAATCACATCTAAACTGCCAGATGCGAGCAATTTAGCAGTATTTATCTTTTCACCACTGCCAGTTTTCGCCGGCAGATTTTCCATTTGGTTAAAATCGCAGTCGTAGACATTGCCCAAATAGTCGATCGACAATTCGTTACGACACATTAAATGTTCCAGAGTACCGGGATTAAAATTATCCTCCAAAAACCCCAGATAAGGCTTGTGAAGTTTCTTATGTTCCAAATGAAACTTAGTTCGTCCCACCGGCAAATTAGTAATCGCGAACAATTGATTAAAACAAATCCCAAAATGTTCGGCTAAATAAACCTTGTAATCTTCCTCTAACTTGCCTTGTTCCGGTGTTAGCGAAAACTTGTCTGTTGCCGGCACTTGTGGATTGTACACCAAATCCAGAGTTAAATTTGGGTTTTTCCCGTATCCCAACTCATTTAGCTTTTGCAGCGCCCGAATCGAACTGTCAAAAACACCGTTGCCACGCATTTTGTCCACATTGTCAGCTTGGTAGCAGGGAAGCGACGCCACAATTCTGATTTGGTTCTGCGCGCAATATTCGGGAATATCTTCAAAACCTTTTTCAAAGTAAATCGTCAAATTAGAACGAACAATTACCTCTTTCCCTGCAGCCCTCGCAGCTTCCGCTAGCGGTTTAAAACCGTAAAGCATTTCGGGAGCACCGCCGGTGAGGTCAACAGTTTGAATTTGAGGAAAGCGGCGAATGATTTCAATTAATTGGTCGCAAATTTCCGGGGAAAGTTCTTCTGTTCGTGTCGGGCTAGCTTCTACGTGGCAGTGAGTGCAAGCGAGGTTGCAGCGTTTGCCGAGATTAATTTGTAAAACTGTAATCTGCTTTTTAGTTAAAGCTGAGTTAATTTTGTTTTTGAAAGGCGTGACTGCTGTCTGAATCATGTGCTAAACTTTTTAGTCTCTGCTCGCAACGAATTTAGAGGCGTTCCGGCGGAACGCCTCTCATAATTTAGCACTAATTATGTGGATGCGACAGCGACTAATTTGAATGATTGGCAACAAAGTTAATTGAAACTCACATCTTGCACCATTCTTAAGAACAGGCAAGATGCCTGTTCCACAAAAGTTAATTTTCTTGTGGGGTGGGCATCCTGCCCGCCCGTCTACTTAATCTTACTTGAGAGAGTCAACTAATGTTTCAACTCGTGCTTTAATTTCATCTCGAACGCGGTGAAAAGTTTCGATGGGTTGTCCGTCGGGATCGTCGAGTTGCCAATCTTCAAATACTTCTCGCAATACCCACGCTTCGGGTAAATTCACGCCGCAGCCACAGAGAGAAATTACTGCATCGTAGTCTTCTGCATTGAATTCGTTTAATGGATTGGATGTTTGATCGGTGATGTCAATGCCGATTTCTGACATGACTTGAATTGCTGTTGGATGAACTCTGCTTGATTCTAACCCGGAACTGGTGACTCCAATTTTGCCGGCTCCGATGGTTTTAGCGAATCCTTCTGCCATTTGCGATCGGCAGGAGTTTCTTTTGCAAACAAACATTACTTTTTTCATGATTTTTGTTGGTTGTTGGTTGTTAGTTGTTAGTTAGATGTTTCAAGGGCGCGATTTGCTAGGGCGATCGCCTCTTTAGCTGCTTGTTCCTTGCGTTCGCTGTAGCGATCGGTCAAATAGTCGGTTTGCTCCCGCAACAGCAAGGTAAACTTGTACAGTTCCTCCATTACGTCGATCGCGCGATCGCGATAAGGCGAATCCTTCATCGTCCCATCTTCATTAAATTCCTGATAAGCCTTAGCAACCGAAGACTGATTCGGAATCGTAAACATCCGCATCCAGCGGCCCAAAATTCTCAAAGTATTCACAGCATTAAAAGACTGCGAACCGCCGCTGACTTGCATCACCGCCAAAGTTCGACCTTGAGTCGGTCTGACGGCCCCAATATTTAAAGGAATCCAGTCAATTTGGTTTTTCATAATGCCGGTAATATTGCCGTGCATTTCTGGACTAGACCACACTTGACCCTCCGACCACAGGCTCAATTCCCGCAACTCTTGAACCTTCGGATGCGTATCGGGAACGCTACCATAAATCGGCAATTCTAGAGGATTAAAAAACCTAACTTCTGCACCGAATCCCTCAATAATTCGAGCTGATTCTTCCGCCAACAAGCGGCTGTAAGAACGCTCTCTTAACGAGCCGTATAAAAAGAGAATTCGGGGTTTATGAGTAAATTCGTTCATGAGATTCTAGCAATTGGAATTGGGAAGACAACGAGGGTCTCGCAGCGAGGCAGTTTCTGGTTTTCTGGGAAACCAAAAAGCTGTTCGCTTACAGAATTCTACCAACATTAACATCACTGGAACCTCAATTAAAACACCGACAACTGTAGCCAAGGCTGCACCTGAGTTTAAGCCAAACAGCATCACAGCCGTAGCAATCGCTACCTCAAAATGATTGCTGGCCCCAATCAGCGCGGCAGGTGCTGAATCTTCGTAGCACAGGTTGAGTTTTAAAGCTGCTACATAAGAAATCAGGAAAATAAAGTTGGTCTGGATAAACAGAGGCACAGCAATTAAAAGAATATGCAGAGGATTGTTGACAATCAACTCTCCTTTGAAGGCAAACAAAAGAATTAGCGTAATCAAAAGGGCAGCCGTAGCAACTGGACTCAGATATTGCATAAACTCTCGTTCAAACCATTCTCGCCCTTTATGTTTAAAAATCCAGAAACGGCTATACATTCCGGCCGCTAAGGGCAAACCGACATAAATCAATACAGACAATACTATTGTCTGCCAAGGAACAACTAAATCATTGGCTGCTAACAGCCATCTGCCTAGTGGTGCATATAAAAACAGCATTGCTAGGGAATTAATGGCAACCATAACGAGGGTATGTCCTTGATTGCCGTAGGACAGATATCCCCACATTAAAACCATCGCCGTACAAGGGGCAATTCCTAATAATATTGTACCCGCAATGTAGGAACTAGCGATGGAGACTTCACTGCCACGAATTATTTCTGTGCCGGTAATGAGGGGGCGAAATAGCCAACCTAAGAAAAACTGAGAAAATGCTACCATTGTAAATGGTTTGATGAACCAGTTGACGACTAATGTTAAAATCACTGGTTTGGGCGTTCGCGCTGCATTAGCGGCTTGGGTAAAGTCAATTTTTACCATGATGGGATACATCATAAAAAATAGACAAATGGCAATAGGAATTGACACCTGATAAAAGCTGAGAGCATCAAGGGTGACGGCGACGCTGGGGAATAGTCTACCGAGAATAATACCGCCTAAAATGCAAAGAAATACCCAAATGGTGAGGTATCTTTCAAAAAAACTGAGCTTGCTTCCTGCTTTGACAGGTGAGTTAGTTGCTTGAGGATGGTTCATTTTAGTTAACTGATAAGTGAAAGTTTATGAGAAAAAATTAAAATTTTGCCTCTTTTCGTAATAACTCTCCAATGGTTAAGTCAAACCTAGCTTGACCCTCGAAAAAAGTCCCAACTTTGCCATTGTAGAAATTCTTGTAAATCAGTTGATAGCCTTCGCTTGGTAGGGGAATGTAACCGACCGACTCGACTAAAGTTGGTGCTTTTTTCATGTAGAATTGCACAAACTCGCCCACCTCTGGTTTATTTTGGACAGCGGTGTAACTGACATAGATAAAAAGAGGTCGGCCGAGGGGTTGATATTGAGCGTTTTCTACAGTTTGTATGCTGGGTAGAACAGGCCCTTTACCATTGTCTATTCCTAATGCTTTTAATTGAGTTTGATTGGTTTCGTAATAGCTTAAGCCAAAGTAACCCAAGGCATTTGGATCTTTGATAACTCCCTGGGCTAAAACATTATCATCTTCACTAGCTGTATAGTCGGTACGGCTGGATTTCGCAGTACCTACTGTTGCTTCTGTGAAGTAGTCAAATGTACCGGAATCTTTGCCTGCACCGTAAAGGGTTATAGGTTGATTTGGCCAATTAGGTCGAATCTGATTCCAGCGGGTAATTTTTCCTTGAGCGGCGGGTTCCCAAAGTTTTTTTAGTTCGGCTACTGTGATGTCTTTTGCCCAGCTATTGTTGGGATTGACTACAACTGTAAGCGCGTCAAAGGCGACTGGTAATTCGTAGTAGCGGATGCCTGCTTTGTTGCAGGCTTCCATTTCCCCTGGGCTGATGGGTCGCGAGGCGTTGCTGATGTCAGTTTCGCCCGCACAAAATTTTCTAAATCCTCCACCAGTACCGGAGAATTCAACAGTAATTGATGCTTTTTTGGAATTGGTATTTTGATATTCTTTGGCGATCGCATCCGTAATGGGATACACGGTGCTGGAACCGTCTATTTTAATGCTTTGCGATTCTGGCGACTGGACTTGTCCGCAGGAGTTGAGAAGCCCGATCGCACCTATCGTCAAAGCAATTATACTTAGTGCGGAAACCTTGGGCTTTTCTGCTCGGTTCATTGACCTCACCCAATGCCATAACTAAGGGGTACATTGGAATCATATCAAGAAAATTTGATATGTCAAGTATGAGAGAAGACAAACAGGCAATAAATACATTAAGAAATGTTGATGGGTTAATCTGTGTCAGAACAAGGGCGTGCCGGCAGGATCTGGCTGAAGCGGCGGTATTCGGCGAGGTACTGTTCGAGGGCGACAAACTGAGCTAAATTGAGGCTGTAGTAAATCCAGCGACCTTCTTGGCGGCTGCGGACTAAAGCTGCATCCTTCAACGCTTTGAGGTGAAAAGAGAGTTTAGGCTGAGGGACAGAAAGTCGATCGCACAATTCGCAAACGCACAACTCCTGTTCTCGCAGCAACTCCAAAATCTGAATCCGCAGGGGGTCAGAAAGAGCGTGAAAGCCAGCAGCAATCAATTTATCTGCAACAGGTGGCGCGATCGGAGAATTTTTAACCATAAATTACCCTTAAATTTTTATTCAAAAACTCCCGGCGCGATTTCTTGTTTTTACCGTTAGATTTCATAACGTTATCCTTTGATGGCAATCCCAAATCAACTGCGAACTCATTCTCTTCTAGGACTAATATCATGTCCGGTTAAATAGTTATAATACTTTTGTCCCATCATGCCCGATGCCCGATGCCCGATGCCCGTATAGGATTTATAAGTAATTAACCGGACTTGATATAACGATTAATTCTCTTACCGATGCAACACCAAGTAAGCACAGCCGCTGATTAGCGCAGCAATTGGCAAGGTCAAAATCCATGATAGTAGAATCTGATAGAAAACGCCCACATTAGCTTTTTTTGAAATCAATCCGACCCCAAAGATTGAACCTACCGAAACATGGGTAGTAGAAACTGGAAGTCCATAGCGACTGGCAGCAATAACTAAAAATCCCGTCACTAAGTTTGCCACCAGCCCTTGACCAGTATTCATTGCTGTCAGCTTTTTGCTCATTGTTTCTGCAACTTTTTTAGCATTCAATAAACCGCCGATCGCCATTCCCAAAGCAACTGCTAAACTTCCCCACTGAACTGATATTGATTGACCGACCAACATGAGCGAAACAATTTTCGGCGTATCGTTCAATCCTCTGGCAAAACAGACGATTCCCGCACTCATAAAATGGCAAATATCTACTAACTTTTGGCTGGGAATTTGTAGGAAATTTCCCTGGTATCTTTGCGTGCATTTATCTAGAGAATCGACGGCAACATCAGCGGTCGTGATGCACTTCAGTATGTTAGTTGCATCGGGCTGGGGAATGGGAATAATCTGTTGAATTTGACCAGCGCAAATACACCATTCTTTCTGAATTCCTAAATAAACTCGCAGGTAGCGAGACAGCCCATAAATTAAAGCTCCTAATGGAATCGCAATCATGGGAGTCAGCAATAAAGGCATTAGAAAAGTTTTCTGCAATGCTGTAAAATTAACTTCAGTAGAAATTGCTACTAAACCTGCACCGACAAGCGCACCTGTAAGACCGTGAGTTGTGGAAATAGGGAATCCAGTTAAGGTAGCAAGAATAACGGTTAAACCCGCAGCGATCGCGACTGCCAAATGAAAATCTGAGCCATTGGCGATCGCGTCTGGAACTAGCCCTTTTCCCGAAAAGCTTTTTACCAGCGTTTCTGCTAGAAAAATAGAAAATACTGAACCTGCAAAAGTTGTAATCGTGGCCCAACCAATTGCTGTTTTATAATTCGTCGTCTGACTACCAAACAGTGTCGCCACTCCTTTAAAATTATCATTAGCACCATTGCAGTATGCTAAAAAAAAGGTGGCGATAAATAGCGCAATAAGTAACATTCTATTACTCAGAATAAGTATGGTTTATTTGAAACATTTTTTAGTTCAAGCCCCTACAGCACCGCATTTGATTGTAGAGACACAGTTGCCTCAAATAAAATAATTAAAATATTAAGATTTGTTTGGAAGGCGAGCGATCGCGTCTTAATTTCGCGCAAGCAACATGGGCGCGATATTGAACGATACTATAATTAAGGATCGGCGATCGCTTCCGGTACGCTCAACCCACCCATTCACTTAGGATTCTGTACCCTTGCCGGCACATCAGTGAGTCCGGCTTTCTGCATCAGCGAAATCACCCCTATAGATAGAATTCCCCCAATAATTGCCCCGACAACTACCAGGATAATAAAGACTTTTTGCAGAGTTTTTTTAGTGGCCGGGTGGTACTGTCTCGGCAATGCTTCACCTTGATCGTCAACTTCTTGCTCCAAGGGGTCTAGCGGATTGGAGGGATTTGAGTTAAAGGGATTGGGTGCTTGATTCATGGGTAGTTTGGGTTAAAGGAGATCGACAACTATTTTAACTTGGGATTTAGCCTCGCAGCTTAAATAATACATTCTGGTTTTACTGAATACTCTATAAATTTTATTAAGATTGCTAACATACGGATTAACCCGGTTTATTGAATAAACCGGGTTTTTCAACATACTAAAAGTTTTATGTCACGCTTCTGCTTTTGACAGGCGATCGAGAGAAATTGTTGCCGCCTCAGATACTTGAGAATTGCTATCTTTTTCTAAGTATTTCAAAGCCGAAACGCTCTTAACACTCGGTAAATTGCCCAAAGCTTCAGCCAGCCGCTGACGGATCAGCCAATCTTCCGACTGAGCAAAATTGAGGATGCGATCGATCGCCCCAAGATCTTTAATTTCCCCCAAAGCCGAAATTGCCGCCTGCTGGATCACCACTTGCTCGCTGTCGAGAGCTTTCAGCAGCACATCGCGGGCCCGGGGATCTTTGAGATTTCCCAGAGAAACAGCAGCGCTGAAGCGCACCAGCCATTCAGTATCTTCGTAAAAAGCGCGCACCAAAGCATCAAAAGCTCTGATATCTTCCAGATAGCCCAAAGCGCCTGCAGCGTCAGCGCGAATGCCGTAATCCGGGTCTGTTTCTAGCAATTTGACTAGAATAGGATAGCACTCTGCTGTCGGTTTGACCCCAAGAGCAAACACAGCCATCGATCGCACCTGCAAACTTTCGTCGTTCAACACCTTTTTAATCAAAGGCACCGCCTCTGCAGCAGGCACATTCCGCAAGTTGGCCAAAGCCACCATTCGATCGGCTGAATTTTGGCTTTCTAACTTGGCTGCAATTTGCTCTAAGCTTAAAGTTGTCATTATGGATAAATCTTGTAGTAAAACTTTACATTCGGGTTATTTTGATTATAGGGGAGTCTCAGGGGAAAAGCAGGCAGTAAAAACCGCCCTGCGTATTTGAGATGAGTAAGATTGCGGATTAGTGAGACGATTAATCTAAAGCTCAGATTGCGTGGAAATAATCAATGAGAAAGTTTATTATTTAAATCCCAAGCACAGGCGAGGTGTTTCTGCCGTTCCCTAAGGCTTTGCCCGATAGTTAGCCGCCCTCTGACAACCTGCAATCCACTATGCCGTTCTACCACCCGCCATTTTACTCCTCAGCCTTAGAACAAGCGATCGATCGCTACCCCCTCACTGCCGGGCCAGAAACTTCCTTAGCAGTGGCGATCGCCCTGATGAGTCAGTTGCAAAACAGTTGTCCCCTAGTCAAAACACCTGTACCCTCAGACCGGGGGGCGATGACCGAAACATCCGCGCCGGAAAAGGCGCGGGCCCGCTGCGTGTTCGTCGTGCAGAACCAGCAGACTATTACCACAGGCAACTTATCCGACAACCCCAGCCGCGGACTGTTAATGGGCATATTAACTCCCGCCGACCTAGTGAGGCTGATAGCTTCTGGCACAATAGACAGCCAGCACAAAGTAGCCCTGCACAAAATACCAATCTCCGAAGTGATGTCCCCGGTGTCGGTCTCCCTCACAGAATCCGATGACCAAGACGTGTTTACCGCCTTATCCTTATTTCGCCAGCACAAAATTCGCTATTTGCCGATCGTCAATCAATTTCGCCACTTGGTAGGAGTGCTGACACGGGAAAGAATTCGCCAAGTATTGCAGCCTTCAAACATTCTTAAATTGCGGCGGGTAGCAGAATTAATGACTACGCCAATTACAGCGCCTCACACCGCCTCGCTGCTGAGCATAACCGAACTGATGTCAGAGCATCAAGTCAGTTGCGTAGTGATTACAAAAAACAAAGAATTAACAATGGAGAAGCCCAAAGATGACTATACCTCCATTTTTCACTATTCCTTTCACCAACCCCTGGGAATTATTACCGAATATGACATTGTGCAGGCACAGTTTCTCGAACTAAATTTCAAGCAAACCCCAGCTCAAAAAGTCATGAGAACTCCCCTGCAATTTCTTCAACCCTCCGATTCCCTATGGACGGCGCACAAAGAAATGCAGCAGCAACAAGTGCAGCGCTTGGTCGTGTGCGGCGGGCGCGGAGAACTGTTGGGAATTATTACTCAGACCAGCTTGCTCAGAGTCCTCGACCCCACCGAAATGTACCGAGTTGTCAAACAGTTGCAGCAGTCGGTTTATCAATTGCAAGCCGAAAAAGTGGAACTGTTGCAAAGCCGCAACGCCAAACTGGAACAGCAGGTGCGGGAACGGACTGCAAAACTCCATGAACAATTGCAGCGTGATCGGCTGTTAACTCACATTTCCTTGCGGATTCACCAATCCTTAAACCTCGAAGAAATTCTTAACGCCAGCGTCGATGAAGTCCGCCAAGTTTTGCAAGCTGACCGAGTAGCAATCCTGCATTTAGAGTCCAGCAATTACGGCATTGTAGTGGCAGAATCCGTTGCCGAAAATTGGCCTTCAATCTTGGGAGAAATCATGCCGGATAATATTTGGCAAGAATCTGCTTCCGTGATCGAACAGGAAATTTATGCGGTTCCGGATCTCGACCAAGCCTGTTTGAGCGCCGAAAAATATGCACGGTTCCAGCAAGCGCAAATCAAAGCTTATTTGATTGTACCAATTTTGCAAGACGGCAATTTGTGGGGGATGATGTGTGTCCATCAGTGTGCCCAATCCCGTCAGTGGCAGCCTTCGGAAGTGGATTTGCTGCTGCAACTGGCAACTCAAATCGCGATCGCCATTCAGCAAGCCCAACTCTATCAGCAAGTCCAAAATCTCAACACCGACCTCGAACGCCAAGTCCAAGAACGCACCGCCGAATTGCAGCAAAAAGTTCACGAACTCCAGCATTTAAACGTCCTCAAAGATGAATTTCTCAGCACCGTTTCTCACGAACTGCGGACGCCTTTAGCTAATATAAAAATGGCTATTCATATGCTGAGAATTTCTCCCACACTAGATCGACGCCAGATTTATCTAGAAATTTTAGAAACAGAATGTACTAGAGAAACAGATTTGATTAATGCTTTGCTAGATTTGCAGCGGCTCGAAGCTGCAACTTGTCCGATCGACCTCGAACCAGTAAACTTAGAAGTCTGGCTGCCTACTATTATCGACCCGTTTTATACCCGCGCCCACGACCGCCACCAGGATTTGCGAGTAGAGTGCGATCGTCACCTCCCCACGATCAGTTCCAACCGCGCTAGTTTGGGACGAATTTTAGCCGAGCTCCTCAATAATGCCTGCAAATATACTGCCAATGACGGCGAAATTTTTCTGAAAGTTGAGTGCAAAAACGGAGACTGGGAACAAGGAGGACAAAGGACAAATTCGCGACAAGCAAGTGCTGTGGCTTCAGAAATCCAATTTACACTCAGCAATCAATCGTCCATTTCCATAGAGGAATTGCCTCGAATTTTTGAGAAATTTTATCGAGTTCCCAACGCCGATCCTTGGAAACAAGGAGGTACAGGTTTGGGTTTAGCTTTGGTTCAAAAACTTGTGGAACAGTTGCAGGGAAAAATTGAGGTTGAAAGCAGGAATGGCTGGACTAATTTTATCGTCACATTTCCTATCAACCCGGAAGGAAATTAGTCCGCCATCAATCAATTGTAGATTTAAAATTTTAGATTTTAGACTTCGACCTAAGAGGTTCGACAGAGCGCGAGCGTCAAGTCGCGCTCTGTCGAACGATTTTAGA
Organism: Microcoleus sp. K1-B1; assembly: GCF_036704705.1. NCBI lineage: Bacteria > Bacillati > Cyanobacteriota > Cyanophyceae > Oscillatoriales > Microcoleaceae > Microcoleus > Microcoleus sp. K1-B1. The sequence continues at coordinate 65,712 of NZ_JAUBSH010000008.1, forward strand.
TTTTCGATTTACTCCACAGACGAATCTGGGAGATTGAACAAGAGTCTAAAATTTTTGGATTTCCATGACTCCTTTCGGGGGCTAGTCTCCATTTTTTTGGGGTCATCTTTGTTGGATCTCACTCTTTTTTAGGAGCTAGTTTGCGGATGGGAGACGGTGCTGGTGTCAAATTCAAATATTCATTTTTATCTTCAACAACTGAGGATCTCGATGCTGGATACTTCCTGCGTTTAGGGGCATGATTCGCAACTGTGCCCAAGCATGGTATGCCAAAATTTTCTAATTGACTGAAAACTTTTTGGACTAAAGAAAAGGGAACCTGCTGAATTCCTACAACCATCAGTATGCCATCGGTGCGCGCCGCTAAAAAATTAGTATCTTTACTGTCCGCCAGCGGCGGCGTATCGTAAATAACTAAGTCAAATTTTGCCTGAAGTTCTTCCATTAAATACTGCATCTGAGATGATGCCAGCCGTCTGGCAGTACCAGGATTCGGGATACCAGCAGTTAATACAAAAAGATTATCTGCTAGATGCGATCGTTGGATAATGTCATGGGGTTCGTTTTTATGGTCGAGCAAGTTGCTCAATCCCTTGACATTAGGCAGTTCCAACAGCAAGTGCAGGCTGGGCGAATGCAAATTCGCGTCTACTAACAACACTCGCTGACCCGCCAGCGCTGCCACGTAAGCTAAGTTTAAAGCAATGGTAGATTTGCCTTCGCCAACTGTAGCCGAACCAATTGCCAAAGAGCTAATCGTTCGATTTGAAGAAAGAAAGCGGATATTAGTATAAAGAGAGTCAAAAGCTTCTATAAATTCCGCAGCATTTTTCTTATTACCCTCTTTTCCTTCAAGATAAGCATAGGCATTAGCAATAGAAGGCGCCAATTTTCTAGCATTTTTGTCAAGAGGAATTGCTCCCAATAAAGGTGCTTCAACCGCATCTTTAACGTCATCAGCACAGTAGAAAATATTGCGGAACTTTTCAATGAGGATAGCAGCTCCCAGACCCAAAACTAGCGCTCCAAAAACTGCCATGATCAATTTGTTTTTAGCTTTCGATGGAACTGTCATCACATTGCCCTTCTCATCTCGCGGTATGGCTGGTTCAGAAATTATTTCCCAAGGTACTTGGCTTTGAGCTGCTTGGACGCGCAGAGTTTCCCGCTGACTTAAAAGTTGATCGCGGGTGCGGGCGGCTACTTCTAATTGCTGTTGCAGTTCGTTGTAGCGGCGGGCTATGGTGGGGAATTCTGTTGCTTGCCTGTTTAAATTGTTTTTAGTTTGGGTGATTGCTTGAAGGCGAGCTTCTAAGACTTCAACTTGGTTAGCAGTATCAACCAATTGTTTAATCAAGCCTATGCGAATAGAATTTTGAAAATTCTGAACTTTAGAATTAGCTTGGGTTCCTACTAAGTTTTGCCCCAAAATTCGCTCAGTTTGCTGGTTGAGCAAAGCTACTAAATTTGCCCGCTTGCGCTCTAAAGCTTCCACTATAGGGTTAGCAGATTTAAAACGAGCGGTTTCTACAGCAATCTGACCTTCTACTTCCTTAACCTTGGTCAGCAACTCTTTATATTGAGGTTCTTCGCTTAAAGCTGAAGCGGCAATAGCTTCATTTGGTGTAAAATCTAATTGTTTTTGCAAGTTAGCGTACAGCGTTTTCTGTTCTTGCAGTAGCCTTTGATTTTCTAACTCTAAAGTTTCTACTGCCCGAACTTGCTCGATTAATTGCGCGCCTTGTTCTTTAGGATCGGTAATCTGTTGCTCCTGCTGTATAACCTGTAACTCTGATTTCAGCTTGTTTACGCGGTTATTGAGTCCCGGAAGCTGGTCTTCAATAAATTTAACACCTTCACCAATCCGAGTCTTGCGTTCCTCAAGACTGTACTTTAAATATTTCTTTTTAGTTTCTTGTAAAACGAACTCAACTAATTTAGGGTCATCCCCCATGAAGCGAACTTGCAAAATTTTAGTGAGCGTCATCATATCTTCTCCCATCCGCAAAACGACTAATTCTTTTTCAAGAATTTTTTCGGTAACTTTTGGATATCGTTTTTGGACTTGTTTGGCAATAGCAGAAAGCATCTGAGGACTCTTGAGAATTTCAAGTTGAGTTGCGTAGTCCAAACTAAAAAAATCTCGATTAGGTACTCCTCCCCCCTCGCTGCGATTGGCTAGGGCAGAGGGATCAGCAATTCTGGCCTCCGTTGTCACGGGTTCCACTAGCATCCGAAAATCGCCTTGATATGTTTTCTTGCCTCCCTTGATCTGATAAACAACTCCACCGCCTACTAGAGCTATAATCCCAATAATGATGAGGGATTGTCGCTGAAAAGTCCTCAAGAACGGCTTTAGATTCAATCCTTTCTGAGGCTGCGCGCTTAACTCTTCTCCCTCGTCAACGGAAAATTGCTGCACCTGTCTGCTCTGGCTGCTAATGGGTACGATATGAGCGTCCTGTTCTCTTTCCATGTTGACCTCTTGGATATTTTGTGGGTAAAATCAGCTTTCTTCTGCGATCCTTCGGGTTGATACTTTGAGCATTGGCTTAAGGATATCACACGAAATTATTGGTTGGTTGAGCCAACTTCCTTCTAATAGTTCTCACTACTTTCACATAGTATACAAAAATAACTAAATCCCTGTGCTATGCCGGTGGCAAAAGTTCTTTTACAACTGCTGGAGAGTTATATCAGACTGCATTTGGGTCTGCTGCGTTGTGCTTGTATTTAGACTTTCCGGGCGACGAAGCAAACTTTTTCAGGTGTCGCTTAGCTTCGCAGCAGGGGGTTCAATAACTTTACCAAACTTTTACAATTGACCGTAACACATCAGCCGCCGCTTGCGCTGGTATTGGTTTGTCGTCTATGCCATTTTTGGGTTTGGAGTCTACGGCAGAAGCACTTGTTAACTTACGCGCTAACTGACCGGCTAAAAGGTTTTGCATTTCCCATGTAGATATAATTAGCCACATTCTGCAGATTTTTGGGAACGGCAACTAATCTAATCAATTTCCGAGAAAAATCTGTTTCTTCTTTTAATTATAAACTTTTTGAGGAACTGGATGATTGATTAAGTATATATACTTGATGAACCGTAGCAATTATATCACAAACTTATCTCTATAGTGCGCCAGAGACATAAAATTTAATCATTTGTGTTCTCAAGCTCGATCGACATCTCGAACAACTCAAGCATTCGGGGTTTGTCTACCGGGGCGAATGGCGCGGCGCTATTTATGTATTTTCGTAAAAAAAACTAGGTTTCTGGGTTCCGGGGCTATTACTAAAACTATCGCTTTTATTCGCCCTCCGAGCCAGCTATAGCAATCCTTTCGGGAAACGCGCAACTGGCTTTTTTTGAATTAACTGATGCAATAAGAAGATGACACATTGTTAAATAAAGAAAAGAGTTCGCACAAGATGGGAGGATTGCTATTAATCTCGCTCGGATTAGCTATTGGTAGTGGTTATTTTTCGAGTTGACTAATGGGAGCATCTCAATGAAAGCAGCAAAGCTCGAAATTGGAATTAGGAGTCAGGAGTCAGGAGCCAGGAGAAAAGAGTCAGAAGGAAGAAGAAAGAAGTGTTTTTGCAAATATGAGATGCTCCCTGACTAATGACCAACTACTCCTTATTAAGGATTACTGATTTTGTGCTTTTCTTTCTCGCAGTTTCAACAAGATTTCTGCATGAACTTCGCGGGTTATAGGATAAAAATATGTAAGAATCATGCCAGCAATTAAAGCAATTGTGGGCAGCGGCCCGATCGCAACTCGAATCGCAAACAGTGCCGACTCTGGCTGTACGGGTGCAGGCTGTCCCGGAACTGTAGATAAAAATCCAGCTCCTTCTAATGCTTGGCCTACCAACCACAAACCCCCTGCCAATCCGATTTTTTGCAGCAGTACCATAAACGAATAGAAAACGCCTTCGCGTCTTTCTCCTGTTTGCAGTTCGTCTAGTTCGATCACATCCGGTATCATCGACCAAGGTATTAGATAAGCCGTGGAAACTCCGACACCTGCCATGACTGCTAATACGTACATTTGCAATACTTGTCCTGGTTGCAGGAAAAACAGTCCAGCTTGGGCAATAATCCACAAACTCATGCCCATAAAATATACGGCTTTTTTGCCGTATCTCTCGCTAACTTTACTCCACACAAATAGCATGATTAATGCAGTGCCTTGAACTGCGATCGCAACCAAGCTAAAAACGTACTGTGGCTGTTGCATCCAGTTAACAACAAAGTAGGGAATAATAGTAGCCGTCAACTGCACTCCCAGCCAAGAAAAAAGATAAATTCCAATGACGTACAAAAAAGGGCGATTGCTAAATGCAATCTGCAACTGTTCTTTTAGTGGCAAGGATGTAGAATTATCTAGATCGGCGTTTTCTAATAGTTGGGCTGCGACGTGCTTGCGAGTTCCCAAAACGCACCAGTACAAAGGCAAGACAGAGATAACTGCAGAGATTGCACCTAATACTAAATATTGTTGATTCGGGTCCTTTTCAAATACACGAAAGATAATTAGAGCTAAGATTAATGAAAAGATGCTGCCGCCAATAGAGAAAGCAAAGCGAAAACTATTAAGGCTAGTGCGTTCGTTGTAGTCTTGAGTAAGTTCTGGAGTCAGGGCAGTGTAGGGAAGATTGACAGCGGTGTAGGCGGTGTTGAACAAAATGCTGATCGCCACATAGTACCAAAATAACACTGTGTGATCCGTGCTAGGTACAATCCACTGCAATAAGAAGAATATGCCGAAGGGAATGCCACCATATATTATCCAAGGATATCGGCGGCCCCAAGGGTGAGAAGTGCGATCGCTCAAAACCCCCACAATCGGGTCATTTATGGCATCCCAAATCTTGCCAACTACCAAAATATTGCTGGCTAAGCCGGCAGGTAAACCAGCGACATTGGTAAAGAAAACTAGGAGGTAAAATGCCAAAACATTAGCGGTAATTGCCGGGCCGAGGTCGCCGGCACCGTAAGCTAATTTTGTCGATAAACTGAGTTTTTGTGTTGCGGGATTGTTGGCGGCTGGTTGAGGCGGGGAAGTGTTGCTCATAAACTTTGATTTCGAGATTTTTTGGCAGTCACAGTATTTCCAGTAGGAGTATAACTCATGCTACGCCCTAATACTAAGTTTTTTGTAGCGATCGGGACGACCCTGAAAATTTGGTAATTGATAATTGGGTAATTGGTAATTGATAGGTTGGTGGGGGCAGGTTTACGAGATTATTAGTCTTAAGCCATTATTCTTAGTAAAACCTGCCCCTACTTAAGGAAACAGTTGCGAAATCTGAACTTCTATTTCGGGAAATGCCAGCATTGACAAAACATCATCTTCATTAAATACTGTTTCTTGTCCGTATTTTGCCTCGCCCGGTTCGCGAAAAACATAAACTTGCCGCGTGTTAACATCAAGTATCCAATAATCAGTAATTTCCCCCTTAGCATAAGCCGGTGCTTTCCGCTGGCGGTCTGTTTCTAAAGTCGTGTCAGCTATTTCTATTAATAATAAAATATTGTCGGGTGCGGGATGAAAATCTTGGTAAAGCCGAGAGTCGATTTGCACTACAGCAATATCGGGTTCTGGTTCTGAATTTATACTTAGAGTAACCGGGTTTTGGATGCGAATTAAAGCAAGTCCTGGCAGCAGATTTCTCAGATAGTCGGCTGCACAGAGATTAGTGGCTGCGTGGGGAGGATTTTTTGCACTCATTGAAATAATTTGCCCGTCAATTAATTCGACTCGTTCATCGGGATTGAGAATGCCAGTTTCGGTCATGCGGCGGTATTCGTCTACAGTCCACAAGCGTAAATCTGTTACAGTCATGGTACAATTTCCTTTGGGGATATTATCTATTATCGATGCACATTCTAGTTTTATATTAAATTGCTAGGTCAACAATCTCGATTTAGCTGTAATTGCTCCCACACACCACAAAATGGCATTGACAATTTCCGATCGCTGAATATCTTCTGCGTCTAAAAAACTTGCAAACTCTTCCTCAATATTCAAATGGTCGGCAAAATCATAAAGTATGCGCTTGTATTCAGTTGGCATCGGTATTAAAGTAGCTTTCACTAAATCGAAAAGCGCGTTCAAACAGTTGAGGATAGTAGCTGACTCGTCAAAATCTTCGGCATCGAGCAAGTACAGGGTTTCTGCAATGTCGCAAATAGCGTCTATTTGTGTGGGTGGCTTTCCCAGTTCGCTGACATCGATATTGCACAATTGGAGAGCGTTAATCGCTAGTTCTGGACGGGTAAAAAATACAAGTTGACCGCCGGCTACTAAGGGCGGCTCTTGTTCTCCATAGACAATTAGAGTATATAGATTTGGTGTTTCGGTGCCGGGGTCGATCCGAAAACCGAACAGCCACAACAATTTTTCTGTATTTGGGTTTGCTGTTTGCAGTGTTGTTGGGAAAATATTTGGTTCTGACATGAATGTTTAATCCCTATAATAGGCTGTTAAACTCGGTTTCTACGCAAATTTTTTGTCTTTTAGGACTTACGCAATCATTCCAGGTATGGGGGCAACCACGGGGGGTTTGCCCCTACAAAACACTATATATTGAGGCGGTGCGTAAGTCCTGTCTTTGTGATAAATCTAGAGATAAACCGGGTTTATAAGGCAAGAGTGCGTAATCTTTTTCCTATAAATTTTGCTGAATTATGTTGCAGCATTCGGCAACTGTTGCTCTTTCTTCCATTGCTGCTACTAGGGCTTCGTAAGCTGATTTGTGGCTTTCGATCAGGTTTTTTGCTCGCAGCAAACCCCAGTTTTGTTTGAGTTGAATCTCGGAACTTGGACGGCGCAGTTGTGTTAAAATTGCACTGATTTTGGTGCGGTCTTCTGCTCCTCCTTCTGCACGGCCGTAAACAAACTTTTCGGCGACTATTCCGGCCATCCAGACGGTACAATATTGGTCTAAAAGTTGGGCTGAAAGTGTGCCGTTTTGGAGTTGAGATGCTAATTGTTCGTCTTCAAATCGGACGCCGCCTTGGGCTGTTTGACCTTGTTTAAATGCTTCCCAAGCGTTGAGGGCGTAGCTGGTTACGGGAATTCCCAACAGGTACGCGACTAGGAAGTGTCCGGCTTCGTGGTGAAGGATACGATCGCGCTTTTGTTTGGAAGTTCCCCCCAGCCAATCTAATAAAATAGTACCGCCTTGACCTTGCCACTGGAAACTGTCAAGGGTGGCTAGCCCCAATAGGCAAAAAGTGGCGATCGCAGGTACGGCTTCTGGCAAGTTGAATAGGGGCCCCAACAATATTGAAACGGTGATGGCAAAGATAGAAATAGCGATAATATTCAAAGAAGTGTCTTTCATAATGGCGAATGGCTAACAGGGAATTGGTAATGGGTAATTTGTAATAGGGAATTGGTAATGGGAATGGGTTTTAGAGGTAAACTCAGGTACGATCGCGCGATCGGTTTGGCAGCGTCGGGTTGATCGCAGCAGCCGGGACTTCCGACCAAAACACCACTTTCCAGTTTGACTGAAAATTGTCCCTCCGAAGCCACCGATATTAAAAAGATATTAAAATAAATCAAAGTCCAGTAAAAGTGTTAGTGGAATCCTTCATGTCAGTTTTGGCAGCGATCGCAGTTTTAGGTATCTTGATTGTCGTTCACGAACTCGGCCACTTCTTGGCGGCGAGACTTCAACACATCCACGTCAACCGCTTCTCTATCGGTTTCGGGCCCATCCTCTGGAAGTACCAAGGCCCAGAAACTGAATACGCCCTCCGCGCCTTTCCCCTGGGAGGTTTCGTGGGTTTCCCGGATGACGATCCAGACAGTACAATTCCCCCAAATGACCCGAATTTGCTCAAAAATCGCCCCGTGTTCGATCGGGCGATCGTCATTAGTGCAGGGGTAATTGCCAACTTAATTTTTGCTTATTTCCTGCTGGTGGTGCAATTGACCACTGTCGGCGCTGCACAAATGAACTACCTACCGGGAGTTAAAGTCCCGGAAGTCGCCGCAGAAGTCAGTTCGGCCGCGAAACAAGCGGGAATTCGATCGGGCGACGTTGTTCTGTCTGTTGACGGCAAGGAATTGGGGGCTTCCGCTGAAGCAAGCAAATTATTGGTCGCAGCAATCGAAAATCATCCCAACCAACCCCTAGCGTTGGAAATTCAGCGCCAAGAACAAAAATTTGTGGTGACAGTGACTCCTGAACTGTCGCCCGAGGGTAAAGGCCGCATTGGGGTGAAGCTAGTTAATAACGGCACTGTCGTGCGGGAGAGGGTCGGAATTGTAGAGGCGTTTAGCAAGGCTGCTACAGAATTTGAGCGGATTGTGGTGCTTACGGTTCAAGGTTTTGGGCAGTTATTTAGCAATTTCAGCCAAACTGCCGACAAGTTGTCCGGGCCTGTGGCGATTGTGGCGATTGGTGCAGGGATTGCCAAATCGGATGCTGCAAGTTTGTTTCAGTATGCTGTGCTAATTAGCATCAATTTGGCGGTGATTAATATCTTGCCTTTACCTGCTTTGGATGGCGGTCAGCTAGCTTTTCTGTTAATAGAAGGACTGCGGGGTTCTCCTCTGCCGAACCGCATTCAGGAAAATTTTATGCAGACTGGTTTGGTGTTGTTGCTGGGTTTGGGAGTTTTCTTGATTATTCGCGATACTGCTAATTTGGCTGGGTTTGATTTGCGAAATTTCATGCAATAGTAAATGATATCAATTCCGGTTGCACCGAACTGATTGTTGACGGTTGACTGTATTAGGTAGTGCGAGCGTCCTCGCTCGCTAACAAAATCGCGAGCGGGGACGCTCGCACTGACCTTATCCAAATATACTATTCCGATGCAACCGGAAACGATTTAACAAATAACTCATAACAAATAACTCATAACAAATAACTCATAACAAATAACTCATAACAAATGACTAAAAAGTTAAGTTTAAAACAACGATCGCTCGAAATTCTGATTCGCCTCAAACGCCTCTATCCAGAAGCTCCTTGCACTCTCAACTACGAAACTCCCGTGCAGTTGCTGGTGGCGACGATTCTCTCGGCTCAGTGTACGGACGATCGAGTAAATTTGGTAACGCCGGCTTTGTTTAAGCGTTTCCCCGATGCGGTGGCTTTGGCAAATGCTGATTTAGAAGAATTGGAAAGTCTGGTGCGATCGACTGGTTTCTACCGCAATAAGTCTAAAAATATTAAAGGTGCTTGTCAGGCGATCGTCAATAAATTTAACAATCAAGTACCGCAGCGGATGGAACTGCTGCTAGAATTGCCCGGAGTTGCCCGCAAAACGGCTAATGTCGTTCTCGCCCACGCTTTTGGTATTAATATGGGCGTGACGGTAGACACTCACGTCAAACGTTTGACTCAACGGTTGGGATTGACCGAACATACCGATCCTATAAGGATCGAGCGGGATTTGATGATATTGTTGCCGCAGCCGGATTGGGAAAATTGGTCGATTCGGTTGGTTTATCACGGCAGGGCAGTTTGTAATGCGAGAAATCCGGCTTGCAATATTTGCGAACTTGCAGATTTGTGTCCTTCTGCTAATAGTTTGGTGTTGCACCAAGGTTAAGTACAGGCAAGATGCCTGTATCACAAAAATGTTGAGTTATTGCAGATTTGTACCCTTTTGCTAATAGTTTGGTGTTGCACCAATGTTAAGTACAGGCAAGATGCCTGTACCACAAAAATGTGGAGTTATTGTGGAACAGGCATCTTGCCTGTTGCTAAAAATGTTGAGTTATTGTGGAACAGGCATCTTGCCTGTTGCTAAAAATATTGAGTTATTGTGGAACAGGCATCTTGCCTGTTGCTAAAAATGTTGAGTTATTGTGGAACAAGCATCTTGCCTGTTGCTAAAAATCTTGTTGACAAAAGAAATAATTCAAATAAAAGCGATCCGAAATCACCAAAATATAGTAAAATAGTAGATTGTGATTAATCTAAGGATATCAACAGATTATGGCTAAGAAGAGCATGGTCGAGCGCGAGAAAAAGCGCCAGAGACTCGTAGACAAGTACGCCGACAAGCGGGAAGACCTGAAAGACCAGTTTGACCAAGCTAGCAATCAGATGGACAAAATGGCGATTCACCGCCAACTACAACAGCTACCCCGCAGCAGTTCGCGGACTCGCTTGCGGAACCGCTGCTGGGCAACTGGACGGCCCAGAGGTTACTATCGTGACTTCGGACTGTCTCGCAACATGATGCGAGAAATGGCTCACGAAGGTCTTTTGCCCGGTGTTGTGAAGTCTAGCTGGTAGCACGAGAAAGAAGGAAGAAGGAAGAAGGAAGAAGGAAGAAGGAAGAAAAAAACTCACAATTAATCGGCAGGATTAGGTTTGGGGTTGATTTTTGTTTCAGACTTATGAGTTAAATTTTCCTCCTTCTTGCTTCACTGGCCACAGCATTTATCGATGCCGAGACTTTCGAGTAACAAGTCGCTGACGGCATTGGCGATCGCAAATTCGCCGTAGAAGCTTTTAGAAAAATCATAAGCCTGCATTTCGGTGACGATCGCAATTACGAGGCTGCCCACGTCATTTTCGCCTTCCATGCGCTGGCGGACATAGATTTGGGCAGCTCTTTTAGCTATTTGCTGGTTGGCTGCTTCTGGGATAAACTCGGAGTCTAGCCATGCCAGCAGCGTTTGTTGGAGCCATTGGCCTTCTTGTTCGGGGTTTTTGGCGGGCGGTAAGGTAATAGGTTCAATGATTTCAGACATGATTATTCCTAATTGCTAATGTTGACTTTGAAAAGTTAACTGAGAAATGACAACTGATAAATATATGCAATATGATATACCGACAATTATACAAGGATACGCGCAAGGCTATTTCTTGATGGCAAATGAGGGCGAGGAAAGTTTGGGGTGGTATTCCAGCCGGCAGCGGGCGCTGATTCCCCTGGATGAAAGATTTACCTATCCGAAATCCCTGCGTCGCCAAATCAATCAAAATCGATTTTCGGTGGCTGTGAACCGCGATTTTGGCGCGGTGGTTGAGGGTTGTGCCGATCGCGAAACGACTTGGATTTCTAAGGAGCTCAAGAAGATTTACTGGGGTTTGTATGAGGCCGGTTGGGCTTACAGCTTCGAGACTTGGTGCGGGGACGAATTGGCGGGTGGTATTCTCGGATTGTCGATCGGCGGTGCGTTTATTGGGGAGTCGATGTTTTACCGAATTCCCGAGGGTTCTAAGGTGGCGATGGTGAAGTTGGTGGAGAGATTGCGCGATCGATCTTATCTGCTTTTCGATGCTCAAATGAACAACCCGCACTTGGAAAGATTCGGCGCTTATACTGTTAAGGAAAAACTGTACAACACTCTTTTGCAAGCAGCTTTGAAGCGTCGCTGCACGCTATTTTGAATATTCTGTTATTAGGGAAATGGCAATGTCATTTTCGGCTCTAATAGTTCCTTCAAACAATAGTCTAATTAAGCTCAGATACTTCTCGGAGACAACCACTATGCAAGTCACAACCGAAGAACTTATTTATCCATCCAGCGACGGTCAACCGATGGCAGATAGCACAATACAATACAAATTAATTGTCACAATCAAAGAAGGTTGCGAATCGCTGTTTGAAGATGATCCCAACGTGTTTGTAGCCGCCGATTTACTTTGGTATCCGGTTGAAGGTAGACCAGATATTTCTCAAGCGCCGGATACGATGGTGATATTTGGTAGACCAAAAGGCGAGCGACGTTCCTACATACAATTTCGCGAAGATAATATTGCTCCCCAAGTCGTCTTTGAAATTCGCTCCCACAACGATAGTAACACAAAAATGAACAAGAAACTTTCATTTTACTATCGTTATGGAGTCGAGGAGTATTACCTTTACGATCCAGAAAAAAATCAGTTAGAAGGTTGGCAAAGAATTGAAGGAATCTTAGAACCAATTGAACCGATGGAGGGATGGATAAGTCCCAGACTGGGAGTTCGGTTTGAGTTACCAGAAGAAGGGTTAGAAATCTATCGCCCTGATGGAGAAAAGTTTCTTTCCTATTCCGAAATAAATGCAGAGCGGCTATTAGAGCGACGGCGCGCCGAACAAGAATTTCAGCGTGCCGAAGAAGCCTCGCAGCGTGCCGAAAAAGAAGCTCAAAAAGCGGAACGTTTAGCCGCCAAACTGCGCGAATTGAATATCGATCCTGATAGCATCTAAGCTCGAACTAGGAGAATAAACCCGGTTTGTCAAAGAAATCGGGTTTCTGGGGATTGCAGTTATTTACTTTTTTCAGGGCGAACGGCGATATTTGGTCGATCGCCCCCAGCTCAAATTACATATACTACAATGTATAATACAGAGATTAGAGCCAAAATCCTTGGAGCTCAGAAAAATCCTAATCGAGGCCCCTTGAATGTGTAAAAATACTGAAGCAAACATTAGTAAATCCTACACGGAGCAATTGTTGTGGATTCCAGATATAACCCCCAATCCATAGAAGAAAAATGGCAGCAGACATGGGCTGAGCAAAACTTAGACCAGATGCCAGAAGATACCCAAAAGCCTAAATTTTATGCCTTATCCATGTTCCCCTACCCGTCGGGAAACTTGCACATGGGCCACGTCCGCAACTACACAATCATCGATGTAATTGCCAGACTCAAGCGAATGCAAGGCTATCGGGTATTGAATCCGATGGGATGGGACGCTTTTGGTTTACCCGCAGAAAATGCAGCCATCGAGCGAGGAATTCCCCCCGCACAATGGACTTATCAAAACATTGCCCAAATGAAAGGCTTATTTCGCCGGCTGGGTATTTCTTTCGACTGGACAAAAGAAGTTACAACTTGTTCTCCCGATTATTATCGGTGGACTCAATGGATTTTCTTGCAATTTTTAGAAGCAGGATTAGCATATCAAAAAGAAGCGGCAGTTAATTGGGACCCAATAGACCAAACAGTCTTAGCAAACGAACAAGTAGATAACGAAGGTCGTTCCTGGCGTTCCGGTGCCAAAGTCGAGCGCAAATTATTGCGGCAGTGGTTCCTCAAAATTACCGATTACGCCGAACAGTTATTAAACGACTTAGACAAATTGCCAGATTGGCCAGAAAGAGTCAAATTAATGCAAGCCAACTGGATCGGCAAATCAGTCGGCGCTTACTTAGAATTTCCGATTGTCGGAATGGATGAAAAAATCGCCGTTTTCACCACACGTCCCGACACAGTTTACGGCGTCAGTTACCTGGTTTTAGCGCCGGAACATCCACTAACTCAGCGCGTGACAACCGCAGACAGAAAAGCTGCCGTAGAAACCTTCATCAAAGAAGTCGCCGCCCAAAGCGAGATCGATCGCACAGCGGAAGACAAACCAAAGCGCGGCATCCCCACAGGCGGCAAAGCAATCAATCCTTTCAACGGCGAAGAAATTCCCATTTGGATTGCCGATTATGTGCTGTACGAATACGGCACCGGCGCAGTTATGGGAGTCCCCGCCCACGACACGCGAGATTTCAAATTTGCCAATCAATATCAACTGCCAATTAAAGTAGTAATTGTGGATGATGATGAAGTTCCGCTGACGGAAGCTTACACAGAACCCGGAATTATGATTAATTCCGAAAGCTTCAACGGCATGGATTCAATTAAAGGCAAAGCAGCGATTATTCACCATGCCGAAAATGCAGGTTATGGCAAAGCCCGAATCCAATACCGCTTGAGAGATTGGTTAATTTCTAGACAGCGTTATTGGGGCGCTCCGATTCCCGTAATTCACTGTCCCACCTGCGGCACAGTACCCGTACCCGCATCGGATTTGCCCGTCTTGTTGCCGGAAAATGTAGAATTTACAGGCAAAGGTTCGCCCTTGGCAAAGATGGAAGAATGGGTAAACGTTCCTTGTCCGAGTTGCGGCACTGCGGCGAAGCGAGAAACAGATACGATGGATACTTTTATCGATTCATCGTGGTATTTCTTGCGCTATCCCGATGCTCAAAATCAAGAGCAAGTCTTCGATACGGCGAAGACCAACGATTGGATGCCCGTAGACCAATATGTGGGCGGCATCGAACACGCAATCTTGCACTTACTGTATTCGCGGTTCTTTACCAAGGTTTTGCGCGATCGGGGTTTGATCAATTGTGACGAACCATTTAAACGCCTGTTAACTCAAGGCATGGTGCAAGCAATGGCCTATAAAAATCCTGTTACTGGCAAATACGTTCCCCCAGCAGATATAGACCCCGCAAATCCCAAAGATCCTCAAACTGGCGAAGCTTTGGAAGTCTTCTACGAGAAGATGTCCAAATCAAAATACAATGGTGTTGACCCCTTGGAAGTTATGGGCAAATATGGGGTAGATACGGCGCGGATGTTTATTTTATTCAAAGCGCCGCCAGAGAAGGATTTGGAGTGGGACGACGCCGATGTGGAAGGGCAATTTCGCTTTTTAAATCGCGTTTGGCGCGTGGTTACAGAGTTTGCTGGACGAGTCCCTGCCACCCCCGCTCAAGCAGGAGAGAATGCTGAATTAAGTAAACCTGAGAAGGATTTGCGGCGGGCAATTCACACTGCAATTAAGGAAGTTAGCGACGATTTGGAGGGTGATTATCAGTTCAATACTGCTGTTTCGGAAATGATGAAGCTCAGCAATGCTTTGAATGATGCTAAATTTAAAGATTCGCCAGTTTATGCAGAAGGAATTAACACTTTGATTCGATTGTTAGCGCCTTTTGCGCCGCATATTGCTGATGAATTGTGGCACAATACTGGTAACAGTGAATCGGTGCATACGCAAACTTGGCCGAGTGTCGATCCATCTGCATTAGTTACCGATGAAATTACGCTGGTAATTCAAGTTATGGGCAAGACTCGCGGCACAATTCAAGTTCCTTCGGGTGCTGATAAAGCTGCTTTAGAAAAGTTTGCTCGCGAGTCGGAATTGGCCAAGCGTCACCTTGAAGGTAAGGAGATTAAAAAGGTAATTGTAGTGCCTGGAAAATTGGTTAATTTCGTAGTATCTGGATAAACATGAGAAACCCGGTTTATTAAATAAACCGGGTTTCTGAGACTTGCTGTTAAGAAGTAGCAATGCCAAAAATGAGCAAGCTAAACAAGACAAAAAAAACTTTTTTGAGAGGGCTATCGTCTTTAGTGAAAATTTTGGCGATCGCCTACATTGCTTCCTGTATACTCTTGTTTTTTCTGCAAACTCGTTTGATCTTTCAGCCAACACCTACAATCGCCAAAACACCGGATGCTTTTAACATTCCTTACCAAGAAGTTTGGTTGCCAATTAAGGGTCGATCGCCCAAAATTGAAAAACTTCACGGTTGGTGGCTGCCCGCCGCAAATCGACAATCATTAGGAACTCTATTGTACCTGCACGGCAGGGGTTTGAACATCGGTGCGAATATCAATCAATCTTACCGCTTTCGGCAATTGGGTTTTTCTGTATTGCTGATTGATTACCGAGGTTACGGCCGCAGTCAAGGCAGTTTCCCGAAGGAATCACAAGTATATGAAGATGCTGAAATTGCTTATAATTATTTAGTTAAGCAGCGGCAATTATCACCCAGAGAAATCTTTTTGTACGGTCATTCGATGGGAGGTGCTGTTGCTGTGGAATTAGCGATCGCACATCCGGAAGCTGCGGGATTAATTGTTCAAAGTTCGTTCACTTCAATGCTGGATATGGTAGAACGCTACAGTATGATGCGGCTGTTTCCGCTGCGGCTGCTGCTGACGCAAAAATTTGATTCTTTGGCGAAGGTTAAATTGCTGCGAATTCCGGTTTTGTTCGCCCACGGGACTGCTGACCCTTTGATTCCCAGTGGGATGAGTAAAAAGTTGTATGCTGCTTCTCCTGAACCTAAGCAAATTTTACTTGTTCCTAATGCTAAGCACAATAATGGAGATCTTTTTTTTAACATGAGCGAATACCGCCAAACAATGGTTGATTTTGCAGAGAAATATAGAATGAGATGAAAGCGGATTACGAGTTCTATCTGTAAATTATTTGTACTTTATCTCCAAATTCTAGCTGCAATACTGATTGAGCGCTGCCGCGATTAACGGCAATTTCTAGCCAACCGTCAGAACCATTTATGGCAATTAAATCGCCCGGTTCGCTGTCGCTGTAGGTTTTACCGCTGGGGATGCGAATTGGATCACAACTATTGCTAATTGTCAATGACCAATTGTTACCTATAATGCAATTATTGGGGATATTAGTAATTAGATTGCCAAAGCGATCGACATATTGAATGCAGCCTGCTGCACCTGTGGCAGTAACGGCACAATTTGGTATCTCTAACTGCACTAAACTTGCAGGGTCGATCGCCCCTCCCAACTCTTCCAATGCCACCCCGTTCGCCAAGTGAGCGCCCGCTGCTGCAAAAATATCGCGACCGTGAAAAGTGCTGCTGGGTTGAGGTGTGCGCCAGTATAGGGAATTCGTGAGCTCGACAGATGCGATCGCACTTTCCCGACTCAACACCCCGCTAAACAACCCGTTATCCGGCCCCACAAGCCAGCAATTAGCACATTTAATCGCAACAGGGCGTCTCTTGCTTCCCACCCCCGGATCGACGACAGCAATATGTACGGTTTCCGGCGGAAAATAAGCAAAAGCAGTCATCAAACAAAACCTCGCCGCTGCAATATTTTGAGATGGTATTTGGTGCGTAATGTCAATGACTTTTAACTGCGGGTTAATTTGGGCGATCGCACCTTTCATCACTCCCACATAAACATCGCTTAATCCAAAATCCGTCAGCAGAGTTATAATTCTATTTTTAAACATATATCCAAAGGTAAAAACATGGTATCACAATGGGAAAACTTTCTGCAAAACTTGGGAGAATGGCACGGTTCCTTCACTCAGCTATCGCCGCGAGGAGAGGTACTTCAAGATATTCCTAGCATTATTTCTCTCGAAGGTTTCAATGACAACAAAACTGTGCGATTGAATCTCCGTCGGTTTTACCCAAATCCTAGCGGTGTCGGCGAACCGGAAGTCAACGAACTTATTAGAGAATTTCAAGCTTTGGGACGAGATACCCTATTTTTTGAGAATGGAGCTTTTTCTCAGGGTACTATTCAACTAGCGCCTTTTTCTGAGTGCGGTGCCGAGTTGGGTTTTATCTACAATTATCGCCGGTTGCGCTTCCCTATGATATACAATACCGACGGCAATTTATCCAAACTTACCTTAATTCGGGAAAAGCAGCTTGATAAAAATGTCCCCGAACGTCCGCCTTTAACTGTTGAAGATTTGCTGGGAGAGTGGCAGGGCGAGGCCGTGACAATGTATCCAGATTGGCGTTCTCCTGATTCCTATTCTACCAATTTACAATTGCATTTGGATGGAGCCGATCGCCTACAGCAGAAAATTACTTTTGGCAGTAATGCTACTGTTATCAGTTCTAGCGCCAGCATTGACGGTTCAGTTCTGCACTTTAACGAAGGTGCTTTGCCCGTGCAAGTTGTGCTGCTTCCTGACGGCGGTTCTTGTACTTTACCTGTCAAAATTGAATCCAGAAAACCTATATTTTTCGAGGCCGGTTGGTTGGTAGAACCTGACTTGCGGTTTCGGATGATTCGGAGTTACAACGATCGGGGTGAATGGGTAAGTTTGACTTTAGTTACTGAACGGAAAGTTAGTCATTAATCCCGATCAGTTGTTGATGATTAAGATTGAGTTTTTTGGGCGGGCTATAAGCCCAACCCTACTCCCCACAATAAACTTAATGTATTGTGGAACGGGCATCTTGCCCGTTCTAAAAATAGTACAACATCTCAGAATTACAAACATTTTTCCGATTTAGGAACCGGATTTTGTTTCCTGGGTTTGCGAGTGAATCACAGCACTCCAGTCATCATTATTAACAGCCGCTTCCAAATCCTTAGCCTGTTCGCCATCACTTTTGGCGGCTGTTTCTAACTCTTTGGTAAGAGTGGAATCTGCCATTGCTTTCCGCAATTTCAGCTTCTTTTCCTCATAAGCTTTTTGTTCTTCCGCAGACATAGCAGCGCGCGCTGCTTGGCCTACCGTAGCCGCCCACATTTCGCTTTCCGCACCGTTTCCAGGTGGAATGCTGCCAATTTCTGCTATCCAAGCATCCCGCAAACTTTCCATTTCTTCCCGCTTCGGGAATTTGAAAGTTTGCACGCGCAGGAAAGCACAATTTTCAACGCCATTTTGGGCGATGTGACCGTTGATTGAAAGCAGGATATTTCGCGAATAACCTATAAACTGAGTGTTGCGGGAAGTGTCCATTACAGCGTAAACGCCGGCGACTTTCGCGTTAGTTGCCAAATCGCGCCACGTATCAATCGACATTACTTGCGTGCCGTCATTTTCTAATTCAGAAATAGCGGCTGCTGCGCTGTGTTCTGAGTCGGAACTGTATAAAAAGTTGTGCAGTCCTTCATGGGCGACTGGTACGTTTTGATGTTCAATTGCTACGTCTCGATCTGCATTCATTTGATTAGCTTCCATTAAATTAAATTCCTCAAAAAATGTCAACTTTACTCATTAAATCCCACTTTCAAGGGCGGGTTTTTCAACCCACCCCACAATTAAGTTCTCTTTGTGGAACAGGCATCTTGCCTGTTCTATTGTTTTTTTTGCCCTTATATACTTAACTTACGGCAATTTGTTGCAATTCCTCGTCAGTCAATTTAACTTCGAGCGCCCGCACAGAGTCTTCAATACTCGATACTTTGGTCGCACCGGGAATCGGAACGATGCAGGGGGATTGGGCCATCAACCAAGCTAATACTATACAGTAAACTGAAACGTTTTTTTCTGCGGCTAATTTGGCGATCGCGGGCATATCTTGCAAGCTTGTGGCGCGGCGGCTTCCTCCTAAAGGGCTCCAAGGAAAAAATGTCAGTTTTTCGGTTTCGCAATATTCCAGCACGCCGTCTGATTCTGGCTGTCGGTGCCAAGGATTATATTGATTCTGAACTGAGACAATTTCTACTGTATCGCGGGCGCGTTTGATCTGCTCTACAGAAAAGTTGGAAACTCCAATAAATCGAATCATTCCTGCTTCTACTGCTTCTTTTGCGGGTGCTAGGGCTGCTTCGATGGTATAAGCGGGATCGGGTGAGTGATATTGCCAAAGGTCGATCGGTTCCTTGCCACCCAATGCTTCAAAACTTTCGCGAATTGTCTTGCGTAAATGGTGGGGGTTGCCGTTGCGCGTCCAAGCACCTTGAGGCCGCATTAATCCGCCTTTAGTAGCCACAGTAACGGCCCTAACATCTCCGCTGTACTGTTCCAAAGCTTTGGCAATCAGGTGTTCGTTGTGGTGTTTGTCGGATTGATCTTGGCAGTAGGAATCTGCGGTGTCAATTAGGGTGACACCCAAATCGAGGGCGCGGTGAATTACCGCAATTGATTGATCTTCTGGCGGCCGGCCGCTTAAGGACATTGGCATACCTCCAAGACCGATCGCGCTGATAGTAAAATTACTGTTACCCAGTTTTTTTCTTTTCATTGGTTTTCCTTCGTTTGCGTGGTTTATTTCCAGTTTACATTTCAAGGATAGGTTGAAATCTTAAATTTATTTAACTATCTAAGTAAATAGAAAAAATATTTTTAGATAAGCTGTTTTGCCTTGAAAATGTACATTTCAATTCCCTATTACCCGGTGTCAAATCCTCTCCCTCTCAAACATAATAGACAATCTAGATGTGCAGCAGCTTACCTACCGACTTAACTAGCTGGAAGCGCTGGTGTAAAAGCGGAGGGCAAATTGCCAGAAATAGCGGGAGAAAAATAACAGCCCGATCGCCAATATTCCCGCCCCTGCGATCCAAACGATTTCACCTCTACCCAGCATGGCTTCTGCAGGCACAGTCGTCAAGAAGGCAACGGGAACTACGAAAGTGAAGAAAAATCGATAAGCTGCAGGATAAGCTGCCATTGGAAATCTACCCGCTTCTAACAATCCTTCGAGAACTTCGGTAACATTGTAAATTTTGACAAACCAAATGCTGGTTGCCCCTAACATAAACCATATACTGTAAAGAGTAATAGTTCCGAAGAACAGCGGTATTGCTGTTAAAAAATAGTTGCCGATTGCTACTCCCAATTTGTTGGCAGCATACAGCAGCAATACGGTGCCCAAGATTAAATCTGGCATTCCCCAAGGCGACACTGTGTTTGCAGATAGCCAGAATTGGGAACTGATGGGTTTGAGGAGTACGAAATCGAGAGTACCTTGCTGGACTCGATCGACAATACGGCTGAGATTAGGTGCGAGAAAGGTTGACGAAAACCCCTGCAAAATCGTGAAAATACCGAGTACAACTAAGGCCTCTTCCCATTTCCACCCAGAAAACGTGTAACCCGTACGGTAGAACAAAAACAGCCCAAACAAGCTGCCCGCAAGATTGCCGAGGCTGCTGATAGCCGCGAGGACAAAGTTGATTCGGTATTCTAGTTCCGCTGCGATCGCCGCACCCCAGAACAATTTCAGTACGTGCAAATATCGTCCCATGTTTGTCGCCATTTTTTGCCGTTAAAATACTTAGATTTCATCCTATTGTAAAGCTTGTGTAACGTTAACTGCTGTAATGGCTGCTCTTTTCACTATAATTTTAAATTATTTAGACCGCTTAGTTAAGTAGTTTTACTAACACGCAGTATTAACTTATCTAACAATATTTAAACAAAGATTACAATTATTAATTTCTGTTTATATTAAGCCCATATCTTTTGGCAATTATTAAGAATAATTGATATTTTTACACCAATAATCGCTTGATTGATTGGAAATATTAATGTGTTACAAGTCTTAATCTTATAAAGATTTGACAAATATAGCAATCCTAAAATTTATAACTCCTGCAAGGATTGCTATATGATAAAAGTTGAGGGTAAAAATACAAGATTAAGGCACCCGGATAGCGCGTATAAACGAAAAATTCTTGTTATTCTAAATTAGACAACAACTTTGATATTCAATTCAATTACTAATTCACTATCTAAAATTTGCAGATGTTCTAATTCCGTATCAAAATCAAAGAAATCATTTTCTGCGTCCGCGATCTCATTATAAGTTTATCATACCTTGATTCAGCAACGCCTAATTTTAATTAACATCCTGTCCCTCCCTTAAGCAGGGCTGGGGGGACAGGATGAAACGGGAAACGAGACTTAAAGCGATCGATAAACGCGATAGTTAATTTCAGGGAAAATATTATCAATCTCCTCAACCTTCTCCAACCAACCCGAATCAACTTTCCCTTCTTTCACTTCATCGTAAAGCTTGTGAAAGCGCATTAAGTGCGATCGAGTCCGCCGCACTGCATAGGGCACCATCGTTCCTGTACGCATGATAAATGCCCAGTCAGAAGATTGAGCTAGCAGCACTTCCCGCGCCGCCTGGTTCAAAGCCCGCCACTGCAACTCATCCGCAGGTTCCATGCTTCCCAACTCAATCATCCGTTCCGCAGCTTTGTGCAAGTGCGGGTAAATCCAAGCATTGGTATCGTTAAGCCAATATTCGTGGAAACCCCGGAAACCCCAGCTAGACTGAGACGGGCGACACACTTGCTGAGTCGGATTTCCCCGCAAATAATCGGCTAAGTGCGTCATATCGTAGGTATTTTGGTCGTACCAACTCTTGCGGAACAGGTAATCTAAGAACCAAGGCCCTTCGTACCACCAGTGACCGAAAAGTTCGGCGTCGTAAGGCGAAACAATAATCGGCGGACGCTGCATAATGCCGTTGAGGTGTTCGACTTGGCGTTCGCGGTTAAAAGCAAAGTTGCTGGCGTGTTCGGCTGCTTTTTCCCGTGCCCAGTAAGGATCGTACAACTGTTTATCGCCTAAACCCAATCCGCGACCGGTGATTTTGTGATATTTAATCCCGGTATTTTTCCGCTGACCGTTGGGCATGATGTAGGGCTTAATGTAATCGTAGTCAGCTTCCCAGCCCAAATCTTTGTAGAATTCGCGGTATTCGGCGGCGCCGGGATAGCCGACTTCGGAAGACCAAACCTGCTGCGAGGATTCGTGATCCCGGCCGAAGGCTGCGACTCCGCATTCGGTGAAAATTGGGGCGTAGCTGCCGTAGCGGGGACGCGGGCGGGCGTAGAGGATGCCGTGACCGTCTGTGAGAAAATAGCGGAGGCCTGCGTCGGCTAACATCCGTTCTAAGCCTTCATAGTAGGCGCATTCGGGCAGCCAAATGCCTTTTGGTCGGCGGCCGAAGTTTGCTTCGTAGTTGTCGCAAGCTACTTGAATTTGTGCCCAAACTGCTTCGGGGTACATTTTCATCAACGGTAGGTAGCCGTGGGTGGCACCGCAGGTGATGATTTCGAGGTTGTTGGTATCTTGGTGTTCTTTGAAGGCTTTGACTAAATCTCGATCGTACTTTTCCCAAAAGTTGCGGACTTGAGAGAAATGGGCGGCGTAATGTTCTGCCAAATAGCGGAGGTGGCCGTTGCCGCTATTGTGTTCGATTTCGAGATCCGCTAATTCTTCGAGTTTAGCCAAGTGGTCGTCGAAGCGGTCTTGCAGCAAGGGGTCGCGCAGCATGGCAACCAAGGGCGGCGTCATGCTCATGGTAATTTTAAAGTCGATGCCGTCGCGCTTGAGCCCTTCAAAGACTTGCAGCAGGGGAATGTAGGTTTCCGCGATCGCCTCAAACAGCCATTCTTCTTCTAAAACGTAGTCGCTTTCGGGGTGGCGGACAAAGGGCAAGTGGGCGTGGAGAACGAGGGCGAGGTAGCCAATAGTCATAAAAAAAAAATTCCGTAAGTGGGAAACTCAGCGTCTTTAGACCTGAGAGGGAAACGGCTAGGCGGTTTGAACCGCCGTGAATCTTTCCATTACACGAGGATTGCTAGATGGGAGTGTACTTTTGTAATGTACTTTCAGTGGGACAATTACCACTTCCAACCTCGCAACCCGCGATCGCATAATGTTCGCTCCATCAGGAGCCCCTATAAGATGGGTAATGTTAGCTTGCGCCTTAGTTAAGGGCCGATACTATATTTAGGACACTGATTTAACCCAATAAGTCTATTTAATCCTAAATTTCGCTTGGCAAGGAACTAGCTTCGCACTCCCTGGTAGGTCTTTAACTCTTACCGTTAACGTAGTACGCAGCTACACATTTGGTCAACTATCGTTGAAGTCTGAGGCTGGAAGCCCAGTATCTTTAGATATGGGTCGTTGACATTGATTTGGATGCCGTAGTTATTAACTGACACCAGTTAGGGACTGTTTTAAAATATTTTAAGATTTTATGCTGAAACGGGACTCACAAAATGCCGTGTTTTTTTAATGGCCTTTCTCTAACAAACTAAATGTCAGCAAATTCTGATTTTCTGCTTGCTGTCGGATTAGGGCTGCTGCTGTTTGAGAGTCTACTGCCTTTGAGAAAAAGAATCCCTGGGCATACTCACATTTTAACCCTTTTAGTATAGATAGTTGCGAGGCTTCTTCGACTCCTTCGGCTACTACATCCATGCCTAAATTGTGGGACAAAGTAACGATCGATCGCACAATTTCTGTCGGATCAATCCCTCCTTTACTGAAATCGAACTCACCTCCCATCCTGCTAACAAAAGAGCGGTCTATTTTTAAGGTATTGGTGGGGAAGCGGTGCAGGTAGGAGAGCGAGGAATACCCGGTGCCGAAGTCGTCAATGCACAAGTGTATGTTTCGGGTTCTGAGCTGCACCAGCATTGCTGTTACTGATTCGGAATTTTCTATGAGTACGCTTTCGGTAATTTCTAGTTTTAAACTGCTGCCGTCGAGGTGAGTTTCTGCGAGAACTTGGTCGATGTATTCGATTAAATCTGGCTGAGAAAATTGTTTGACAGAAATGTTGACGCTAACACTTAAGGGGGGATTGCTGGGAAATAGCTGCTGCCACTGGCGGATTTGGTGGCAAGCTGTGCGAAGTACCCAGCGGCCCAGCGGTACGATCAAGCCGGTTTCTTCGGCGATGGTGATGAATTCACCGGGGGAAACTAAGCCGCGTTCTGGATGCTGCCAGCGCACTAGGGCCTCAAAACTGGTAATTGTGTTATTGGCGATCGACACGATCGGCTGGTAGTGAATAATAAACTGGGGCGCTGGGGATAAGGGAGGTAAGACTGATTCGGGGGATGGGGGAAAGTCTTCTTCTCTCGCCGGCTCTCTAATTGATTCGATCGCCCGCCGCAGGTCGTTTTCTAGCTGCAACAGGCGCAAAGCGTGGGCGTGCATGGAACTGTTGAAAACTTCGTGTCGGGCTCTGCCAAGTTCTTTGGCGCGGTACATTGCTGTGTCAGCGTCGCGCAGCAGGGTTGTCGGTTCCAGGTATTCGCCAGAACTCAAAGCTATGCCGATGCTGGCGGTGATAAATACTTCGTGTCCGTCTAGAAGGAGAGGGGAGGTGATTTTCTTTTGCAGGCGGTTGACAATGGTGGTAGCTTCATTGATGCCCTCGATGTCTTCTAGCAACAGCACAAACTCGTCTCCTCCGAGGCGGGCCACTGTATCTCCGACCCTCAGACAAGCTTCCAGACGCCGCGCGATCGATACTAGCAGTTGATCCCCGATGGCGTGGCCGAGGGAATCGTTGACTACTTTAAATCTATCTAAATCGAGAAACAGTACGGCAAACAAGTAGTCTTTGCGGCGTTTTGCCAGCCTCAGAGCGTGTTCCAGCCGATCGGTAAATAGCGATCGGTTGGGCAATCCGGTGAGGGCGTCGTGAAAAGCATCGTGCAGCAGTTGTTCTTCGGCGAGTTTGCGTTGAGTGATGTCGTGACAGTTAATCACGATTCCCTTGACTGCGGGATCGTACAGCAAGTTGGTGGCTACAGCTTCTACATAACACCAGGAACCGTTGCGGTGGCGGACTCGGTACTCAACTGGGCACTGGCTTCTTTTGGGGTTTTTAATGGCTTTGTGGAGGGTTTCGGTGATCGTGGCGCAGTCGTCGGGGTGAACTATTTCTAAGGCGCTGCGGCCGATCGCCTGGTGGGGCGCGTATCCTAAAATTCGCTTGACGGAAGGGCTGATGTAGCGGAAGATTCCTTCGGCGTCGAGAATGATCGTGATGTCTGTGGCGTTTTCAATCAGCGATCGAAATCGCTGTTCGCTTTGGCGGAGGGCTGATTCTGCTTGTTTGCGATCGCTGATGTCGAGGGCTACTCCGTCTATAATTACGTCGCCGTTTTCGTTTTTGGAAAATTTAGCGCTGTCTTGCACCCACTTTACCTCCCCCGATCTCAGAACGATGCGGTACTGGCGATCGCACGGCAAAAGAGTCGCTTTCGATGCTGCTACGCGGCTGTCAGACGAGCTTTTGTCCTCTGGATGGATGATTTCGGTCAAGAGTTCTGGGTGCGAAATCACTTCTTCGGCCCCGAACCCAGTAACTTCGCGCACGCCCGGACTGATGTAGGGCATGGACATTGTGCCATCTGGATGCAGCACAGTGCGGTAGACTGAGCCGGGAATGTTGGCTGCCATTGTGGCTAGCTGCTGCTGGATGCCGCAGACTGCTGCTTCGGCGCGCTTGCGTTCTGCGAGTTCGGTTTGGGCTTGTTGGTAGAGTTCGGCTTGGTGGATCGCGATCGCGCACTGATCGGCTATGGCTGTGAGTAGGGAGAGTTCTTCGACGGTCCAAGAGCGCGCCCGATCGCACTGATAGAGGCTAATTCCTCCCAAAAATGACTGCTGGTAGAGCAGTGGGGCGATCGCGACGGAGCGAAACCCTACCAACTGTGCTGATTCTTGCAGCGACGGGCACAGGGTCGATAAATCGTCGATAATCAGGGTTTCTCCGGCCGCGAGTCCCGATCGGTAGTGCTCGGCCACTTTGCAATTTAGCCCGACGAACCGTTCTCTGTGGGATGCTTTGCTGATGTAGCGAACTCTGATGCCGTCTTCAGCATCTGGCTGCAAGATCGCGCAGGCGCTGATTTCGAGAGCTTCGTGCAGTTGATCTGCGGTGGTTTGCAGCACTTCGTCGAGTACAAGGGTGAAGCGCATGGCTTGGAGGATGCGGTTGACGATCGCTTCTCGCTGAGCTTGCCGCTGAATTTGGGAGATCGCTTCTTGTTGCTGGCGCCGCATTTTGTATTCTTGGAGCGATCGTTCTAAGACTGTTGGCAACCTAAACAGTCGCCCTTTTAATACGTAATCCGTCATTCCGGCTTTGATGCACTCTACGGCAGCTTCTTCTCCCAAACTTCCCGTTACTAAAATCAAGGGTATGTCTTGCCCTAATTCCTGCATTAATTTCAACACTTCTAAACCGTTGAAGCCGGGGAGGCGGTAATCTGAGAGTACAGCATCGTACTTGCAATTTTCGAGCAGTTTTCTGCACTCTGTTGCTGTTTCGGCCGTGTCGCACTTAAAATTTACCCCCCCCGCTTCTAAGGCGAGCACTATTAATTCCATATCTTCTGCCATGTCTTCGATAATCAACAAGTTTAATGTTGATTCCGCTACCATTTTTAGTAGATAGTTGGTCTGATTTATATCTAACATAAGGTATTGGGGATGTTTTCAATTGGTTATTCGTGTTTTTGCTAGTAATTTTTTAGACGGAATTTGGTTGTTGATTTTATCTCGATATTTTTAGCAAAATCAATTATATACTCTACTCTCAAAACCTTTATTTAGCATCGACCGTCGAGGGCTGACCGAACCGATTGGGGATCATCCCAATTTTTTAAAGAGCTTTTTTTAGGAGTACGAGCATCTTGCACATCTAGCCTATATCTTTCGCTTCCATCCCTGACAGTGAACATTCCTGTCATACCAAAATTCTGATGATCTCACCGATTGTGACTTATTTAAGTGTATAAGAGTTTTAAATTATCAATTTAAAACTCTTATACACTTAACTTACGAATCTATACTACCGTTTGAGATTGTTTGCCCTAGTTTAAAGTAAAAGGTGGCTCCTTGACTAGGTAGGCTTTCGGCCCAAACCGTGCCGCCGTGGCGGTGAATAATCCGCTGGACGATCGCCAAACCGATGCCCGTACCTTCAAATTCTCTCTGGGAGTGCAGCCGCTGAAATGCTCCAAACAGGCGATCGGCATATTCCATCGGAAAACCCACCCCGTTATCCTTGACAAAAATCGTCCCATCCGGTAAACCCTCAATAACTATTGTAGCCGGAGTGCGTCCGCGACTGAACTTGACGGCGTTGCTAATCAAGTTGCTGAACACCTGTTGCAGCAAGGTTGGATCTCCCATTACTGTCGGCAAATCTCCGACGGCAAATTCAACGCTGTGGGGAGTTTGGGCCGGATCTGCTACAGTTGGTGGTTTAGTCAATTTAATCGCATTTTGTACCAAACGGCTCAGATCGATCGGAATTTGCCTCAACTCGGTGCGAGTCACCCGCGACAGGGCGAGCAAACCGTCAATCAACAGGCTCATTTTTTGGCTGCTGTCTTCAATTACTTCCATATAGTGAACTATTTTGCGATCGCTCAAAGCCTCAGTTAATTCTAGCCGCTGTTTCAACGCTTCTACAAAACCTGAAATATGTCGCAAAGGTGCGCGCAAGTCGTGAGAAACTGAGTAAGAAAAAGATTCTAATTCTTGATTTGCAGCTTCTAATTGCTCTGTGCGTTCTGACAAAGCTTGTTTTGTCTCTACCAACTCAGTGATATCGCGAGAAGTGCCAATTAAAGCATAAACCTCGCCGTCGATATTTCTCAGCGGAATTTTAAAAGTATCGTAGTAGGAATGACCACTGGAACTCACAAATTTTTCCTGAAAGTGCAGAGTTTCGCCTGTTTCAAATACCTGCAAATTTTCCTGGCAAAATCGTTCAGCGAGTTCGGCGGGAAAACATTCAAAAACTGTTTTGCCCTGCATCTCTTTGCTGCTGTTGAAACCGCAAATCCTGGCAACTGTTTTGTTGACAAAAGGCTGGCGCATATTGGCGCGTTCTACCACAAAAATGCGATCGGGCAAAGCATCAAAAAAAGTCTCTAATTCTGCGGTACGCTGCGCGACTTGAGCTTCTAAAGTTTCGTTGAGTTCTTTGAGTTTAAATTCTACTCGTTTGCGTTCGGTGATATCTTGACCAATGCTGATACAACTGCCGTCTGAAAGACGAACATTTGCCCAAGAAGTGTCGATAATTCGCCCGTCTCTAACTTGTGTTTTGAAGTCGCTCCACTTCTGATTGGCTGCTTGAATTTCATCCCAAACATATTGACGGTATTCTGGCTGCGGATAAAATTCTGCCAAGATATCACGGTTTTTGATTTCTGCCAAACTCCAGCCTAGCACTTGTTCCCAGTAACGGTTTACCCAGTTTATTTGACCGTTTTTATCTAAAAATGCCAGCATAATCGGCACGTTGTCGAATATAGTTTGCAGCAGTTCTTTTTGCTGGTTTAATGATTCTTCGGCTTGTTTGCGAGCGGTGATGTCGAGTACGGAGCCGATAAATTGTAAAATTTGTCCGTCCGGGGTTATTTTGAAAATTTTAGAGCGATCGTGTACCCAGCGCCATTCCCCATTTTTGTGTTTGATTCTGTAGTCTCTGTCATCTGTTTCATAGGGATTCCTGCTGTGTTTTAGTCGCTCCATACCTGTAATTAGCTTTAACAGATCATCGGGATGAACTAAGTTTGCTAAAGCGTCTTTACCTAAATCTTGCAATTCTTGGGGAGTGTATCCCAGTATGGCTGTGAGCGATTCATTTGCATAAATATTTTGGTTTTCTACTGCATCGTAAATGTAGAGAAAGTTAGGAATAGTTGTAACAATACTCTCTAAAAGTTGCTCATGTTTTTGCAGTTCCAATTCTGCCTGCTTGCGCTCGCTTAAGTCCAACACAAAACTGACGCCTAACTGCTTCGTTCCTTCTAAAAATGTGCTGCCCAGCAGCACAGGAACGCGGCTACCATCGGAGCATATAAATTCTTTTTCAAAGGGAACAACCGTATTTCTAGCCTTCAGTTCGGCAACTTTTTCTGTATCTAAACTCACGTATTCTGGTGGTGTCATTTCTTGCCAGTTAACTCTTCCGGCAAGCAGCTCGTCCCGCGTATAGTTTACCGTGTTTAAAAACGCCGCGTTGGCATCTGTAATGTGGCCATTAAGATCCCAAAAAATTAAGCCGATCATATTAGAATCAACTATGGCTTTAAATTTGGATTCGCTTTGTCGCAACTGATCTTCGACTTGTTTTAGTTCTGTGATGTCGCGGGAGATGGATAAAACTGTCTCTACTGAATTGTCTTCACCAAACTCGGGAATGACTCGACAGTGGTAATGTTTTATACCATCGGAAGTGGGCAACTCAAATTCTATGGTTTCTTGTTTGCCACTACCAAAAACTTTCATAAATGCCTCATCCCACAGGCTGCACAAGTGCGGTGGCATTCCTGATTCTTGGTTGGTTTTGCCAATCAATTTTTCAGCGGGTTTTCCAATTGTTGATTCTACTGCTGGGTTGATGTAAAGGAGGCGTAGTTTGCGATCGAACCGGGCGATAATATCGGTCGCATTTTCGGCGATGGCGCTGAAAGCTTGTTCGCGCCGATGCAGTTCTTCTTGAGCGCGGTGGAAATCGGTTATGTCTCTGGCAAAAGAGAGAATTGAAACTACTCTTCCCGATTCATCGATTAGTGCAGAATTGTACCATTCGCAGTAAATTACTGTGCCATCTTTGGTATAGTTGCGGTTGCGGGAAACGTTGCGTGTTTCTCTGCTGTGTAACAGTTGATTGGTGACGCCGCACACTTCCTCGAAGTCTTCTTGATGAACTATTGACCATTCGTGCCAGTATTTGCCGATTACTTCTGTTGCACTCCAGCCAAATAGTTGTTCTGCCATTGGCGACCACCGCACTACCCGAAATTCTTTGTCCCACTCTACAACTGCCATTGGTGAGTTTTCTAGATGAAATTCCCGCCGCGAGTTGGCTTTTTTTATTTGAGTTTGAAGTTGCTGGCGGAGTTGCTTAGCCTCGGCAAAGCGATCGCTAATTTCCTGTATGTTTGCTGAGCCGAGGTTGGCAATGTGAGCAATGGTTTCTGCTGTTTGTTTTTCGAGTTCGTTCCAAGCGAGTTCGAGGGCTGATTCCGCCTCCTCTAGCTCAGTGATGCTGTTCTGAAACAGTGTGGCACTTTTAACTGGAATTTCACGCATAGTTTTGACACTTAGGCAAGTGTTACTTTTAGAATTCAAAATTTAAAGTTTAAAAAATAAAAATATGTAATTTCCTGTTAAATTATACATTTTTAATTTTTAGTCTGTGCGTGGAGCCGATCGTTGGAGGCGGCGGGCGTTATTAAATACTGCCAGTAAAAGGATTTGGGGTCTAGATTGATCAGCAATTGTGGTGGATGGATCTAAAAATCTCCTGGGGAAGGGTGCGGGCAGGAGCTGGCCCTAAGTATATTTTTGCACAGAGTTGTTGTTTGGGGGCGCTCAAAAGGAGATCGGCGTGGCTGCGGGCTTGGGTCGATCGCGAATCTGTAGCAGGGCGTGGCCTATGCAGATCCCCATTTGTCTCAACTAAACACGCTTTCTCCAAGTCCGGCAGGGGTTTAAACCTGCCGAACTAAGGGTTTGACGCGCTTGTTGACACCAATGAAACCGCCGCTACCTACAAATACTCTCCAATCACTTTGGTCAATAAAAAGCTAAAATAAAATCTAAAGTTATTCAGTCTTTTAAATCGCTTATGACTGCTGCTGCACCCTCTTCGATAAAAAACCAAACTCAGTACGAAGCCATTATCGGTCTCGAAACTCATTGTCAATTGAGTACGAATACTAAAATTTTCTCCAGTTCTTCTACAGAATTTGGCAATGCCCCAAATACTAACATTGACCCAATTTGTATGGGAATGCCGGGAGTTTTGCCAGTATTAAATCAAAAAGTGCTGGAGTATGCGGTGAAAGCAGGGCTGGCTCTCAACTGCGAAATCGCACCTTACAGTAAGTTTGACCGCAAGCAATATTTCTATCCCGATTTGCCGAAAAATTATCAAATTTCTCAGTTCGATTTGCCGATCGCTACTAACGGTTGGCTAGAAATTGAACTGGTGGATGAGACGGGAAATTCTACTAGAAAAAAAATCGGGATCACTCGCTTGCACATGGAGGAAGATGCCGGAAAATTGGTTCACGGCGGCAGCGATCGGCTCAGCGGTTCAACTTATTCAATGGTGGATTACAACCGTGCCGGTGTGCCTCTAATCGAAATTGTTTCGGAACCGGATTTGCGATCGGGCGCGGAAGCTGCCGAATACGGTCAAGAATTGCGCCGGATCGTGCGCTACATCGGTGTTGGCGACGGGAATATGCAGGAAGGTTCGCTCCGGTGCGACGTGAATATTTCGGTGCGCCCCGTGGGCAGAAAAGAGTTCGGCACGAAGGTGGAAATTAAAAATATGAACTCTTTTAATGCGATCGAACGGGCGATCGATTATGAGATCGAGCGGCAAATTCAAGCTGTGGAAAATGGCGAAACCATCGTTCAAGAAACGCGGCTGTGGGATGAAAACAAGCAGTGTACTTTCAGTATGCGGGTTAAGGAAGGCGCGAGCGATTATCGGTATTTCCCGGAACCGGATTTGCCTCCGATCAAAGTTTCGACTGAGCAATTGCAGGATTGGCAAGCTCAACTGCCAGAATTGCCGGCGCAAAAGCGCAATCGCTACGAAACTGAGCTCGGTCTTTCTCCCTACGACGCGCGGGTGCTGACTGACGACAAAGCGGTGGCGGAGTATTTTGAAAAATCGATCGCCGCCGGTGCTGTGGCTAAACAAGCTGCGAATTGGGTGATGGGCGATATAACTGCTTATCTGAAAAATGAAAAACTGGCGATCGCAGAAATTCCTTTCCAACCGCAGGATTTAGCCGAACTGCTGGGGTTAATTGAGGCCGGTACGATCAGTGGCAAAATCGCTAAGGATATTTTGCCGGAGTTGCTGGCAAACGGTGGTTCGCCTCAGAAGTTTGTTGAAAGCAAGGGTTTGATTCAAATTTCGGATACTGGGGCGATCGATCAAGCCATCGATGCCGTGTTGGCAGCCAATCCCAAGGAGCTCGAACAGTACCGAGGCGGCAAAACTAAGCTGCTGGGCTTTTTTGTCGGCAAGGTGATGAAGGAAACGGGCGGCCGAGCTGATCCCAAACTGACCAATGAGCTGCTGGCGGCGAAGCTTAACGCCCCAGGCTAAGCAGTCGTTAAGGGGGTCGTGTAGCGGATACAGCGGCGGGCGATCGGTTTTTCCTGAGTTCGCCATTCTCGCTGGCTCGTAACTTTATAATTAATCTACATTTCTTTACAACATCTTCACGTTTGGGGGTGACACCCCTCATCCTGATAGTGTTATATTGTGTTATGTAGATGCACCCTGATGGCAGAGAGAGTTACTTAGGTAGCTCTCTCTTTTTTTGTCTTTTTTTTTGTACGGACGTGAAAATACGGATGGGGAGAGGGGGATGGGCCATACTGATCCCCGATTACCGATTACCGATTAGCAATTACCGCTTTGAGTCGATTAATATCAATTTTAGTTATTAACTAATTTTGACATTATGAGCGAACAAGCTAGCGAGCTAATCAAGCAGGGGATTTCGCAATATCAGGCGCGCCAATTTGAGGCGGCGCTGGGTTGTTGGCAGGAAGCGCTGGCGCTGTATCGCTCAATGGACGATAAGCGCCGATCGGGTGCGGCGCTGGGTAATATGGGCGTAGCTTACGAAGCGCTGGGAAATTATGCTCAGGCGATCGACTGCTACCAGCAACATTTGATGTTAGCGCGGGAAATTGGCGATCGCCGGGGCGAGGCAAATGCTTTGGGAAATCTGGGCAATGCTTGCTGTGCTCTTGAGGATTTTTCTGGTGCTATTGATTACCAGCAGCAGCGTTTGGCGATCGCGCGGGACACGGGCGACGGGCGCTCTGAGCTCGAAACTTTGGGCAATTTGGCGCTAGCTTACGATGCTAAGGGAGATTTGCCTGGTGCGATCGAATGCTATCACCAGCAGTTGTCGCTCGCCCGCACTAGCAAGGACGATCGCATTGAGCGCAATGCTCTCAAGAATTTGAAGCTCGGTTACAAGTATTTAGCAGATTACGAGAAGGCCGACGAGTACCGACAGCAGCAATTGGCGATCGTCCGGGAACTGTTTTTAATTGATAAAAATAAGAGTTTTTTACAACTTGCAGAAACAGTTGGTTTGAATCCGATTGAGGATTTTGCTGGGGCTAATTTAAGCGGTTTTGACTTGCATTACACTGATTTTAACGGTGCGGATTTGCGCGAAACCAACCTCCGAGGCGCAGACTTGACTTTGGCAGATCTCAGCGGTGCTTTGCTGAGCGCTGCTATTTTAATTGATGCTAATTTGTGCAATGCTAATTTGCGGGATGCTGAGCTCAGCAGCGCCAATTTGAGCGGTGCTGATTTGCGGACAAAGCTGCCCAGGGCGAATTTGAGCGGTGCAAATTTAACCGGCGCCAATTTGAGCAGTGCTTATTTACCGAATGCGATTTTAGTAAATGCTAATTTGACAAATACTGATTTCAAAAATGCTGATTTAAGCGGTGTTAATTTGAGTGGAGCGAATTTAAACGGTGCTGATTTGAGCCGCGCTGATTTGAAAAATACAGTGGTTAAAAATGCGAAGTTTTTGGGTTGTGTCGGAATTTCGGAAGCCCTGAAGGTTGAATTGATGGCACGGGGCGGGATTTTTGAGTAGAATTAATTGGAAAGGTTGGTAATTGTAGAGGGTAAGAAAAGCTATGACTGCCGTAACTGCAAAAAGATTCTCGATCACTGAATATCACCGTTTGGGAGAACTGGGATTTTTCGCCCCCGATGACCGAGTTGAATTGATTCGCGGAGAAATTATCATTATGTCTGCTAAAGGTAGGCTGCACTCTTTTTGTAACAGTCTTTTAGTTCAGGAGTTAATCATTTTACTGGCAAGACGCGCTCTTGTGCGCGCACAAGAGCCGATTACTTTGACGGATGATAGCGAACCAGAACCCGATGTTGTGATTGCCCGCAATCGTTCGGACAATTATTTATCTTCTCACCCGCAGCCTGCGGATATTTTGTTGGTAATTGAGGTTTCCGATTCTACTTTGAAGTACGATCGCAAAACGAAGTTGTCTCTCTATGCGGAAACTGGGATTTCTAATTATTGGATATTTAATTTGGTCGCTCGTCATCTGGAAATGCACAGCGAACCTTATCGGAAACAAAACGGGAGTTTTAGTTATCAATTGCAACGAGTTGTTTTGCCAAATCAGATGGTGGTAATTCCGGGTTTTCCAGAGTTGTCTCTGGATTTGTCTTCGGTATTTCCCGCGCAGATTGGTGACTAAACATTCTGGCTCGACCGCACATATTTTAACTCAGTAATTAAAGAGCGATCGAGCTTTTTTCGATATAATCTAAAAGTGCAAAGGAATGATATTATGTCCGGTCGATTACCCCTAATACGGTAGGGGCGGGTTCACGAAAAATATCTGCCAATAATTGACAATCTCAAAAACCCGCCCTTTTAATCGCTATCATCCAAAACAATTTGGTTTCTGACCCCTAATTTATTCGCGGGAGAAATCTAAAATCTAAAATCTAAAATCTAAAATCAGATGACTGCTCAAACTCTCTCCCCGCCGGAACAAATCGTCCACCTATCGGGTATCAGTTGGCAAACCTACGAAAATTTGCTTGCCGAAATCGGCGATCGGCAAATTCGACTGACATATAATCGTGGCAATCTGGAAATTATGGTACCTTCTCCAGAACACGAACGCTTCAAACAAGTATTGGGTCGATTTGTTGAAACCTTAGCGGAAGAATTAGAGGTGAGAATTGAACCTCTTGGATCTACCACATTTAAACGTCCTGAACTCAGCGGTGTAGAACCGGGTGAATGTTTTTACATTCAGAATATTAGTGCAGTTAAAGGCAAAAAAAGAATCGATATGACTCAAGATCCGCCGCCGGATTTAGTGGTGGAAATTGATATTACCAGCCGTTCGGAAAATACCTTGCAGGTTTATGCGGATCTGGGAGTGCCGGAAGTTTGGATTTATAATGGATCGCGACTCAGAATCAACAGATTAGAAAATGGAGAATACGTTGAGGGCGATATCAGTTTAGCATTTCCCAGCTTACCGATATTAGAGATTGTCAGATTTTTGGAACAAGCAGAAACAATGGATTATTTGGAATTAGTAAAAGCATTTCGGAATTGGGTAAAAAGCCAAATTCAGCCAAACCTATGAGTTGCGGATAAAATTAAACAAAATTTACAGTTTCAACCCACGAAAAAAAACTGTGTTGTGATAAAATAGAGATGATAAACTAATTTAAATATCAATTACAGGCTGGTAGTGCCAGCAATTCTACCCGATATGCGATCGCTAGATTCTCACAACAAATACCCAGATTGCTTGTGGATGCAATTTGAAGCAATTCCAGTTCCATCAGTTGCACCCCAAACCCAGCAGCTCGACATTCACTTGAGCCTGAATTTTAACGAGCATTGGGAACCCCTGCTAGGTGGTCGCGTCAAATTTGGTCTGCAAGGCGGGACGCTCAAACTCTATCTAGAAAACTGCGAAATACCCGTAGCCTCACGTCAGTTAGTCGGTTCTTTCAAGCTTTTGCCAATAGAAGAAACCCTGGCAATTCAAAGCAGTGCAGAAAATTTAGTAACTGAAAGTCAGCGGGCAGTTCCGGGGGGGGAGAAGGCTGAAAAAACTAAGGAAATAGAGAGCATATTTTGTCACGTTTCCACAATCAGTGATGATACAACGCCAGCTTGGATTTTTGCAGTAGAACAAGGCAAATCAGTATTAAAAGGTTTGCTAAAAAGTGCTAAGCTGGGAGAAATTGCTGCCAAAGAATTTCGGATGGCGGCCGCTTTTGAAGTGGCTAAAGAAGATATTTATCTCACAGATGCGGAGGGTTTGTGGCCGCACGAAATCACGCCAAATCAACATTCGGTTTTAGAAAGAATCCTGACTATATACCTGCAAGAAAATAAACTCAAACCTGCTCTCAGTTGGGCGCTATTATCCTACAATTTGCCTCCGGTTGAACCGCGCGAAGTGGAAATTGTCCCGGAAGCTGAATCGGAATTGCAGGAAATGGTCGATCGCATTATCTCCGCTGAAACCGACAATTTTGTAGAGTTGGCACAAATCGCCAATCTCAATCCAGCACTAGATTTCGCGGGTAGCAGCTTGCGGGGAACGACTTTAAGTGCAGTGGATTTTAGCAGCGCCAATCTCGATCGGGCAAATTTCCGGGGCGCAACCTTAAACGATGCCGATTTCAGCGACGCCAACCTGCAAAATGCCAAATTCGGCGGTGCAGATTTGAGTGGGGCTTTCTTAGGAAATGCTGATTTAAGTGGCGCAGATTTGCACAAAGCAAGTCTAGCTTTAGCTAACCTCAGCGGTGCCAATTTGAGCGGCGCAAATCTGCTGGAAGTGAACTTAACAAATACTAATTTCAGCGGTGCGAATGTCGAGTCAGCCAGATTCGGGAACAATTCAGGAATGGATGAGGAGATGCAGGTGAATCTACAGCAGCGAGGCGCGATTTTTGAAGAGGTTTAGCCCGTAAGTGCGAGATACCTTTTATTCATCAGCCTCCATTGTGGCACGGGCGTCACGCCTGTGCGATGGGATTTCACCTTAAAACTATCGCCTCTGAAAAAATTTGCTTCTTAATCCTTAAGTCTGTAACTACATTTATAGAGAGAGATGAACCGTAGCTGTTAAGAGGGTAAACAGGCATTTCTTGCCAACACTGACGGCACAACCAGTATACTTGACTTTGGCGAACGTGACGCAGCATTTGATTCGTGCAGCAAGGACAGCTTGTCATAAAAACCTCTTTTTTATAGATGAAAGTGTATTTGTCTCTTGTTGCCAAGTGCTGTAAGCTGCGTAGAAGCAGCAACTCTATCAATGTAGAGTTAAAGTCTTAAGAATCCTGCATCTGCCATACCAGGGAGTGTCAATCATCCCATCCCAAAATCTCTCTCACTTTTCCCGGCAGGATGGTGGCTTCAAATGGTTTGGGAATTACCCCAGCAACACCCATTTGGGCAAATTGAGCCATATCGGTTGACATAACTCTTGCTGTCAGCAGAATCACTGGAATCGATCGAGTTATGGGATCGGATTGGAGACGATCGTACACAGCAAACCCATCCATTCCTGGCATTGATAAATCCAGCAAAATAGCATTAGGTCGTTCTGTTTGTAGGATTTGTAAACATTCTTCTCCTGATTCGGCCACCAGGGTGTTCCATCCCGCGAGGTCTTCCAGGCACAACTGTACCAGTTCGCGGAGGTGCTCTTGGTCATCAACGATGAGAATTTGCTTCCCTTTCATCTTGTTTTCGGACAGGAGACTGCCCTCATAATTAGCTACTTGCAAAGCGTTCATTTTATTTTGGTTGATTAGGAATCTATTTTTCGGTTGCCAATTTTGTCTCAAATACACATCTTTAAGCAATCGCTCAAAGATGTGTATTTGAGAGTTGAATCCGAACTTCGGATGGCGGAATTCTCAATGCTTTAGCAAGCTGAATTGTTAAACCATCCTGGTGTATTTCAGTCCCATAGATTTCAGGATGTACGCGGTGGGGCAACGGGATGAGAGTTTGAAATCCACTAGGAAGGAAATAACCTTCTACTCCAGCCACTTCGGTAGGTTGACCTTGGATTAAAACAGTTTCTGGAGTGATTTGGAGATTCAATTTGACAAGATGAATGTCAGAAATGTCAACTTTAAGGATAAGTGTCACATCCTTTTCTTGAATTTTAATACCTGCGATCGGTTTTTCCTCTGTATGAGCAATCCCAAGTGTGCATTGCTGACAAGCAGTGGGCAAACCGGAAAATGAACCTCCGAGATCCTGATTTACATCATTCAAAGCCTGAAAAGCATTCATTGAGTCTCCTCCTAATGCAAAGAACTTTTAGCTGCATAACAGGAGACTAAATAGCAACGGTAAGGAATTGGTAAAGATTCCGTTATTGTTACAAAAATTGACAAAAATGGTGAAAGCTATTCATCCCATCCCAAAATCTCTGCTACTTCTTCCGTCAGGGTAATGGGTTGGATGGGTTTGGCAATTACCCCAGCTACCGCCATCTGGGCAAATTTAGCCCGATCGCTGGGCAAAACTTTCGCTGTCAGCAGAATCACTGGAATCGATCGGGTAATCGGATCGGATTGGAGGAGCTCGTACACGGCAAACCCATCCATTCCCGGCATAGAGACATCTAGCAAAATAGCGTTGGGTTGTTCTGTTTGCAGTATTTGTAAACATTCCTCTCCCGATCCTGCCCCCACGGTTTCCCATCCGCCTAAATCTTCTAAGCAGGCTTGCACAAGTTCCCGAAGGTGTTCTTCATCGTCAACAACTAAAATTTGTCTGTCTGTCATGGGATTTTGGATTGGAGATTTTGGATTTGGGATGGATGCTACAGATTAATCTCAGCGTTATTCAATGATGGCTAAGGGTAGGGTGAAGCAAAATGTGCTGCCTTCACCTAAGATACTTTCCGCCCAGATTTTTCCACCATGCCGCTCAACTATACTGCGACAGATTGCTAAACCTAAACCGGTGCCTCCTTTTTCACGGGAGTCGGAGGCATCGACTTGCTGAAATCGCCCAAAAATGAGTTCTAGTTTATCGGCAGGAATGCCTCGCCCGCGATCGCTAACTTGGAACAGCACAAAGTCTGTCTGGTTTTGGGCACTCAGATCAATTGTGGAATTGGCAGGTGAGAATTTAATCGCATTACTGAGCAAATTTGTTAAGGTTTGGACGATCGCATCTCCTGTTGCCCAGACTTCTGCATCCGTGGGGGTAACGATTAATGAGATCCGTTGTTGAGTAGCGATCGCCTGAATGCTATCTACTGCTTGCTGCATCAAATCGGCAGCTTTGCAAACAGTTTTATCCATAATTCCCCGCCCGGAGTCTAGGCGCTCCAAATCTAAAATATCATTAACCAGGTTCACTAAACGATTGGTATCGAGGAGGGCAATTTCAATCATGCGTCTAGATTTTTCGGGCTTTTTATCATAAACCCCACTTTTTATTAATCCCAATGACATTTGAATTCCTGTCAAAGGAGTGCGAAGTTCATGGCTGACAATGCCAATGAACTCATCTTTAATATGTTCTATCCTTTGTCGTTCGGTAATATCTTCCCCAATGCTGATAGTTCCAATGATGTTTCCCTCTGAATCTTGCAGCATGGTATTGTTCCACGCAATGAACCGTTCTTCACCAGATTTTGTCACGATAAAATTTTGATAATAGGGATGAAAGTTATGGGCTAAAACTTCCGAAAAAACAATTTTAACTGATTCTTGAAGAGAACCGGGTAAGAAGTTTTCAAACCAATTTTTCCCAACCACTTCTGCGTGAGTATATCCCGTAATTTTTAAGAAAAAAGGATTAACGTAATTGACATTTCCCTCTATATTAAGTCCGACCACAATCAACTGCACGTTATCCAAGAGCGATCGCCAGCGGCGTTCGGCTTCTCGGATCGTGGCTTCGGCTTGCTTACGTTCTTGCAGTTCTAGCTGAAGTTGTCGGTAGAGTTTGGATTGCTGAATGGCGATCGACAATTGGCTGGCAATCTGTTCAAGTAATTCTATTTCCCACGATTGCCATTGACGAGGTGCAGCATTTTGGTAGATAGCTAACAAACCCCAGAGATTTTCTCTCAAAAATATCGGGAGAACCGCATAACTTTTTGCTTGAAATTGTTCCACTAGCTCGATATGACATGGTTGAATTTCATCGCGGTAAATATTATTAATAACAAAAATTTCATGATTGCGGAATCGACCGCCTTGAGTTTCTTGCAGATAGGTATCTACACAATTTTTTTGAAGATCGCTTCCTATCAGTTTTACCCAACCCTCACCAACTGACTCCACGACAAAATCACCACTCCAATCAGGATTAAAGCGGTAAATGGCAGTGCGATCAGTTTGTAATGTCTGCCTGATTTCAATAACAGCAGTATTTAGAACAGCATTCAGATCCAAAGATTGGCGAATCCCTTGAGTAATCCTCCATAGCAAATGTTCCTTTCTAGATTTCTGTAGTAAGGCTGCTTCCGCCTCTTGTCGAACTTCTTCGAGGTGCTTCGCTACTGTGATATCTTGATGAACTGCCACCAGAACATCGCCATAGTCGGAATGATTGAATACACAGCAAGTGGCACTACACCAAAATGGAGTCCCATCTTTCTTGACATTGTGGACTTCATAGCTAAATTCACCCTTTTGTAAAACGGCAGACCGAATAGCTTGATTTACATCTTCAGGATTGACCGATTCGGTGGCATAGTTGAGAATCGAAACGTGTTGACCGTTGAGTTCGCCAGAGTCATAGCCAAACATCTGCTCAAATTTAGGATTGGCATAGACAATAACTGCATTATCTACTCTTACTAAGCAAATTCCTTCCGCCATGTTGCGGGTAATGACAGCCTGAAGTTCCAGCATTTGTTCGGCTTGTTTAAGTTTAGTCAGATCGCGCAGACTGACGATTACCCCTACAATCTTTTCGCCTATATCACGTAACGGCGTATAGGTAACGCTCAAAAATTGCCTGACTAAATTGGGAGAGTTAAACCAGTTTTCAGACTGAATTGTTTCGCCAGCCAAACATCTGTCTAACCTAGGTTTAATCATATTATCGAACACGTCTGCATCCAGGATATTTCTAACAGAATTTCCAATAACTTCGCTTTCAGATTTGTTGCACCACTTCAAATAAGATTGATTAACTATTTGATAAATATAGTTGCTATTCATCAGTACAATCATATCGGTTGTATGGAATAGGATTCGTTCATATTGGCGGAATGCTTCTTCAGTACGTTTGCGCTCGGTGATATCAAATACGCTAGAACGACTCATCATGAAGTTACCTGCTTCATCATAAATTGCTGTAGCATTTAAGTTAACCCAAATGGGTTTTCCGTTTTTATTTAAAATTTGAAACTCTAAATTATTGATGTACCCTTGTTTTTTAAATAAGGGAAAGTTTTGATAAAAAATATTTTTGCTTTCAAGTGTAATTAAATCAACAAATTTCTTTTTGTAGACCATTTCCTCGCGGGTATAGCCTAACCACTTCAGTTCCGTATCATTAATCATAATTATTGTTCCTTCTGCATCTAGGGAATGATAGCCACAGGGAGCATTATTATAGAGGTCTTCAACTTGAGTGAGATCGTGTTGCAAGCTATGGTTGACTTCAGTGAGTTCTGCTGTCCGTTCTATGCCTCGTTGTTCGAGTTCAGTATTGAGATGTTGTAGGGCAATTTCTGCTTGTTGGCGCTCCCTCACTTCCGTTTGTACTTGATCAAATAAATCAGCTTGCTGAATAACAATTCCAGCTTGAGTTGCTAGCTGTCGCATGAGTTCAATTTCGGAGGGTTGCCATTCGCGAGGTGCTGCACACTGATGGGCAATCAATAATCCCCAAAGTTCTTCTCCCTTAAGGATAGGAATAACCAGGTTAGCTCTAACTTTAAAAGTTGCCAGGAATTCCCGGTGGCAAGTATCAATTCCAGCAGAATAAATATCAGATTTAGAGGTGAATAAGCCTTGTTTGAAGGGTTCGATATAGCTTTCAGCCAAGCAAGGATCGTGTATCTCAGTGGATAAGATTGCTGTCCATTCTGAACCAACTGACTCTACGACCACCTTTCCGCTCCAGTCAGAAGCAAATTGGAAGATAATTACGCGATCGCATTGCAGAACGTTTCTGAGTTCCGTTACCGTAGTGTTGAGAATATCTTCTAGTTTTAGGGATTCGGAGACAGAAAGTGCTGTTTTAGCAAGGATTGGCTGTGGCTGTTGTTGCCATTTCCCATAATCTTCATCAGTATGTTCTATCATTAATCTACTTAATTAATTACATTTTTTAGCTGGAGGCAGAAACCGGGTTTTTAGCCCTCGTGCGTAATACCAATTTAATGTGAAGTTGCACATATCTCGATCCCCCTAAATCCCCCTGATTGTTGGGGGACTTTGAGCGGAATCTTGTCCCCCCCTTATTAAGGGGGGCTAGGGGGGATCGGATTCTACGGGGCCTCATAAAAAATTGGTATAAGTTCTATTTAAGTATTCCCAGGCTTAAGTAAAGGACGAGTGCGCCTGATTCGGCTGAGTACCCGCGTGACTAATTCAGGCCCTAGTACCGGCTTGGTAATAAAATCATCGGCTCCCGCTGCAAAAGCTTGTTGGAGAGATTCTGGATCGGTATGGGCTGTCACCACTAAAATCGGTAAATTTTCCCATTGGATATCTTGTCGGACGACCTGACACAATTCTAAGCCGCTGACGATCGGCATTTCTAGATCCAGCACTACTAAATCGGGCTTAGTGCTAATTAACACCTCCCAAAATTTCTGTGGTTCTTTGAGATTTGTCACCTCAATTCCCCAAGGAGTCAGTAACGCTGATAATTTAACCAGCATCACAGGGTCATCATCTACGATTAAGACTTTGGCTTCTGAAGTTTTAGGACTGGGTAGAACACGGGCTATGGCTCGAAAAATTTGCTCGGTGGTTGCAGGTTTGTGGAGAAATTGCTTAGCACCTAAGCGCGATACAGCCAAGCGATCGGCAAGACTATCTCGTCCGGTAAAAACGATTATAGGAAGAGTAGGCGATCGCTCGTTCAGCTCTCGCAGTAGCGTCAATCCATCTTCCTCTGTCTCTGCAAAGCTTAAATCTAGTAACATCACATCGGGCATTGACAAAGCAAGACGCGATCGGGCAGCAGTAATATTCGGCGCAATTTTCATCCGCAATCCCCAAGCTTCGGATTCTACTTTCAATCGCTCCGTTAATGCAGCATCATCATCAACTACCAAAACCCGATAGTTAAAAATTGAAATAGTAGAAACTGGTACACCCGTTGATGTAATCGGTGTTTTGGCTAATTCCTGCTGTAATCCTGTCACCAATTCCGAAAAGCGGGTAATTTCCTCAGCAGTCCAAGAGCGATCGTTTATTAGCAAATGCTCTGCAGAGCGTGCCAATTTCGAGCCTTCGGGATAACCAAACGATCCCAGAGAGCCGGCTAATTTATGAGCTTCACGTTTTGCAGATTGCTGTAATTCTGTTTCTAACTTTCCTGCTAACATAGCAGTTTTTGCCTGATCCAATACACCAATTTGTTGGTTGAAGCCTCCCCGAAACCGCTCTAAAACTTTGTCCATCTCGGACTTATCTACCCCGCGAGATTGAGGTTTTTGGGTGCGCTCAATCCCAGGATTATTTGAACTAGACGACGCAGATGGGGTGTACGGTTTCAGTCGATAGCCCATGCCATAAATTGTTTCGATGATTTCTTCAGTTAAGCCGCCGGCCTTCAGTTTCTTTCTGACATCCTTAATATGAGTGATAATGGCGCGATCGGTTGGTGCGTCATCAAATCCCCACAGCCGATCCAAAATAGCACTGCGACTAAAGATGCGATCGGGATTTCGCAGTAATAATTCCAGCAGATTATATTCTGTCGCTGTCAGTGAAATTATTTCTTCGCAAAATGTCACTCTACCAGACTCTAAATCTAAACAAAGATCTCCCCAAGTCAATGTATTAGCCGCTGAATTGGGAGTAGAACCTCCTGGGGAAAGTGCTTTACTGCGTCGCAATAAAGTTCGGATTCTTGCCAGTAATACTTCCGTAGCACAAGGCTTGCTGATGTAATCATCGGCTCCCGCATCGAAAAGAGCCACCACCTCCGCATCTGAATCATTTGCAGTCACTAACAGGATCGGTTTGTGGTAGCCTTGCGATCGCAATTGCCGACATAGACTAATTCCATCTAGTTTGGGAACCTGCACATCTAACAAAATCAGGTCATACTCAATTGCTGCTGCCAAGTCTAGGCTAACTTGTCCATCATTTGCCCGATCAAACCCGTAATGATTTGCTTCCAACACCTGTGCCAGTGTTGCACTCAGCCCTCCATCGTCCTCTACGAGCAGAATTTTTATCGGAGACTTCTTCATTTTGGCTGTGCGGTTCAATTCCCATGCGATCGACGCGCTTTGATGTCAGGCCGAAGCGTGCCTTTTAACTAAATCACTGCTACTCATTACTACTGCTTTTATCTTACCCTTTTTACAGTCCCATAACCTAAAAATTGCTGTCACTTCCGCAGTTTAGATAAAACCGATCGCCCCTTCATTCATCTGCGTCCATCCGCGTTTATCCGCCTGCATCTGCGGTTCAAAAAAAGCGAACGCCCCCAAAAAGAGCGATCGCCCTCCCCAACAAATTATCCCTCATCCTCCGACTTTACAGGAGGACGCCCAGAAATCACAATAAATCCCACAGACTCCAGAGTCATGTGCGGGCGGCGAATACCAGCTAAAACCGCTTCACTCAACAAACTTTCGGTATTGATTTCATCAGCCAAAACCGATTCTAAAAGTTGTTCGGATTTAGAAAGTCGATTCAATCGCAATTGCAATTGATTCACCCGGTTTTCGAGTTGGATTGCAGCAGTGACAGCAGATTGCTCGCACATTTCCACAAAAGCCGATCGCCCGCGCAGCAACTCCTCCGATACCACCCGTCCCTTTTGACAAAAATCATCCCATTCTAGCGGATCGACAAAACTGTCAATCAGCGACGTGCGATTTTTCGACAAATTATAATCCCGATTTTGCGCGCCTTTCCCCTTATAAGCCCGCTGCAAAATCGCTAGAATTTCCGCATCTTCCACCAGAGACATCTGCTCGCTGCGAGCATCTACAAACACAGTTTCAAAAATTGGGAGAAACAGAGCATCCGCGCGGCGCTGCAAAGCT
Source organism: Microcoleus sp. K1-B1 (assembly GCF_036704705.1). Classification (NCBI taxonomy): domain Bacteria; kingdom Bacillati; phylum Cyanobacteriota; class Cyanophyceae; order Oscillatoriales; family Microcoleaceae; genus Microcoleus; species Microcoleus sp. K1-B1. The sequence continues at coordinate 110,536 of NZ_JAUBSH010000008.1, forward strand.
TTCAAGTTGTAATTTTCGATGTTTTGTGCTTGCAAAATTTGCTGAGCCGGCTGCACATCAGTCTGGATTGAATAATTAAACTGAAAGCCGAACCACTCCTTCCCAGGCGCAGCATCCCAACTTTCATCATGCCGCCACATAGCAAAAGCTTGACCGCGATCGTCCCAGCGAATATAAGAGCTAATTGCATCGATCAATCCCTCACCAATGCGGTAAAGAGCGACATCCGCATTCTGATAAGCAATACGGCGATTGTAACTACCATATTGCTGACAATAAGGAACCAATCTGGTCATCAAATCGTTCGAGGGAATTAACGTTTTTTGAGTAGGTTTATAGCGCATCAACCCCGATACACTCGGATGTTCGATTTGTTTGAAGTGAAGAGCTTGACACAGCCAACCTTCAGTAGCCCGCTGCATTTCTTTATGCTTAGCATCGCAGTTGTCGAGAGATTCAAAATACTGAGATGCGCTGTCATCAAGAGTATCAATTTCATCGAGAACGTACTGTTCGTCAATTTTGATTTTCTCTTGTTCGATTTCAGTTTTAATCGCTTCTATTTCGCTGGATAAGCCCTTGCCTCCCTCAGCAAACAACTTTTCTTCAAGTTTGAGAAGTTTTTCCTCAGCATAAAACTGAAGGCTGGCAATAGATTTGTTGAAGATATCAAACCCATCTTTTAAAACTTGAAACCAAGCTTCGTGGGGACTCTCTGGCAAATCCGGGCCTGCAAACAAACAAAATTGCACTCCCATTTTGCTGCCAATGCGATCGACTCTGCCGAGTCTTTGTTCTAACTGATGGGGAAACCACGGCAAATCGAAGTGAACTAACCAATCTGTCAATTGCAGATTTACCCCTGCTTCTGCAGATCGATCGCACACTAAGATAAAGCAATGGGGTTCAGTCTTAAACCGCTTGAGACTAGACTCAACATCATCAGCCGATTTGCTCGTGTCATGGCTGGCGATCGCATTTTTACCAAAAATTTTCGCTAAATTTTCTGCAATCTCTTTACAAGTTGCAGTAAAACTGGTAAAAATCACAATTTTCGGGAAACGTTCGCCCGGAATCGGCCGTTTAATTTGCTGTTGAATTCTCGACAGCAAATCGCGAGGTTTGCTGTGATACTCGCGCGGAACCTTCAAAGCCACTGCCAGAAATCGGAGAATCGCGATTCGTAACAAACTCAGTCGATCGAGTCCTTCCTGGGGCTTTTCCAGGGTATTGAGCAAGGTTTCCAGCATTTCCCTTTCTTCGGGAAACAGCTCCGTTTTGGTCAAAATTGCCGTGTCATTTTGTCCAAATTCGCGATCGAGTTCTGGAGTCGATTTTTTCTGCAAGCGAGCTTTGACAACCCGTTCTAAAACATTCAGCCAAGTACCCGAAGCGCGGAAAAATAGCAGAAATATTCTCTGATATTCGCTCGACTTGGGAGCGACTGTGCGCCATTTATCGAGTACGGTTTGAATTTCCGACCACTGTTCATCATTCAGATCATACTCAGTTTTGGGGACAGCATCTCGATCGAAAATCACATCCTCAACCGCATCCCGGCGGTTGCGAAGGATGCGACGATGCAGGCGGTAGGTATCTCTAACGTGAGTGCGAATACTTCGGACCAGCCCAGCCTGTTCTGCGGTTTCTTTAGTTTTCAAACAACTTTCTAACTCGGTTGCTAATCCGATTAAATAATCATCTTTGGCAAAAAGAGTGCGAAGTTGAGCGAGTTTTGTTTGCAAAACAGCAGGCTTGGCGTTTTCTCGAAAATCAAGCAAAGCACGACCGATTTCTTGACGGTTTTGCACCTGTTCTTTGAAGCTTTCCAGGTCATCAAGACGGTAAGTTGCGGGATCTAGCAAGTGCAGCATCGTTAGAAAATCTTGCTCATGGCCGATAACTGGCGTTGCAGATAATAACAATACATTTTTGCTTTTCTGAGCTAGTTTCTGACAGAGTTCAAAGGACTGCTGCTGAGCGCGATCGCTCGAATTTGCCATTGCCGCCACATCATGCGCTTCATCCACAATCAGAAAATCTAGGTTAGCGTTGCGGCTAATTTGATTGATGTCGCTAACAGCCACAAGCTGCACTCGGTCAGCAAAATGAGACAAATAGAATTTATTTTCCAACTCCTGCCGCCACTGTTCGAGCAAGTATTTCGGAACCAGTACCACAGCGCGTCCGTTGGGTTCATCAAGCAGAAATTGGCGGAGAATTGTCCCGGCTTCTACTGTTTTTCCGAGTCCTGGTTCGTCTGCCAATAAATAGCGCACGATTGGGTCTTCTAGGACGCGCCGGACGACTTCAACTTGGTGCGGATAGAGGTCTATGTTAGCAGAAATTAAACCTGTCATGCCGCGGCTGACGGCCCGCTGTTCGATCGCAGATTGAACAAATGCCAATCGGCGATCGTGAAAATACGGCGTTTCTTGGCCTTTGACTGCTAAAATGTCGATCGGATCGGCGATCGGAATATTGCAGCGAACGTAAAGTTCGCTTTCAACAGCTTGCAAACTTTGGCTGTCGGGCAGGTCAATTTCGTACTCTAATTTATCTTCATCCCAGTCATAAACTCGCCCAATTATCCATCTTTCCTGAGTGGTACTCCAGAGGTAGCAGCGGGTTTGGCGCTGAAGTCTCGCTTCTTGCAGCAAACCCAAGGCTACAGTTTTGCGGATGCGCTTTTTAACTGAGCAAAAATATTCAACTACGGCATCAGTACGCGATACCTCGACAACTTTTCCGACTCCCAAATCGTTTCTGGGCGATCGAACTAACGAACCAACATCAATCATAGTTTTAGCCTGACAATACTTACTAGATTACAATAAATCCTTTCCAGTTAAAAATTCTAGCAAAATGCGATTTTTGCCTGCGTCACTTTTCTAGTCAAATGACAGGAAATCTTGTATTCTGAAAAAAATAAGTTTAGCACGGTAACTAACATTTTGCACCATTCTCAAGAACGGGCAAGATGCCCGTTCCACAAAAGATAAATTTTCTTGTGGAACAGGCATCTTGCCTGTTCCTAAAAGGCTACTTGAGAATGGTGCAACATATGTGTTAAAACTAACATTTTGCACCATTCTCAAGAACGGGCAAGATGCCCGTTCCACAAAAGATAAATTTTCTTGTGGAACAGGCATCTTGCCTGTTCCTAAAAGGCTAATTGAGAATGGTGCAACCTATGAGTTAAAACTCACATCTTGCACCATTCTCAAGAACGGGCAAGATGCCCGTTCCACAAAAGATAAATTTTCTTGTGGAACAGGCATCTTGCCTGTTCCTAAAAGACTAATTGAGAATGGTGCCAGATATAAGGCATGGTAACTAACATTAGAAAACGTAGTGCAACAATCTCAAACTCTTGATTCAACGCCCTTAAGTGCGTAAGTCCTGAATAACTAATTACAAGGAAGGAAAAATAACGCCTGGATGACCGGATTCCCATTTCGGATATTTCTGCATCACACTGCTATAAATCTCCGAATCTGTGAACCCTGCTAACCAAGCTTGTAACGGTGGCCAAGGCTGTTCGTTGAACCAAGTTTGATCGGTATGAGCAAATTGACGAACAAAAGGTGCGATCGCCATATCAGCCAATGCTATATTGTTACCAAATAAATATTTAGTGGCGCTTAACTGTGAATTTAGTTTTTCCAGGAATAAAGAACCTTCATAACGATGTACTTCGGCATCAACACCGGGATAACGATCGGGGTACTTATAACGGTCAAGATGATATTTAAACCTATCATCAAATAGAGCGATTAGTTCCAGCATTTCTGTAACAGAACCTTGCTGTGGCATCAACCATTTTTCAGGATCATGTTGTCTCAATGCCCACAACATGATATCGATACTTTGATCGAGTACACGCCCGTCAATATCAATCAATATCGGTACTGTACCTTTGGGAGATACTTCCAACATCTCTGGTGGTTTGTCTCGCAAAACAACTTCCCGCAACTCACACACCCGATTGCTAACCATCAAGGCCAAGCGCGCGCGCATAGCATAGGGACAGCGGCGAAAGGAATACAAAATCGGGTATGTTGCTGACATATAATATTGATTCCCGTTGCACCGGAATAATTGTTGACTGTTGACGGTTGACTGTTGACTGTAAATCAAAAAAATGAAAATTTCGCTAATTTTTGTTAGCAGCTTGATTCAACTTGATCAGGACGATGAAGCGGGGATTTGATATCATTCCGATGCAGCCGGAATTGATATAATTAGTCGATCGCGCGATCGGGTTTTTGGGTCAGAAACCCCGTTTATTCGTAGATTTCTAGTCGCTAAACAAGATTTTTCGTAGAAACGGGGTTTCTTTAAGCTTAGTGAATAATAATATTAGTCGATCGCACCATCTACTTTTTCCTTCGCATCGTAGCGCGCGCCTATATGTACTTGGTTGCGACGCTTAGCAAGCTCAATCTGACGTTGACGTTCATATAAAGCTTCTTTTTTGGTTTCAGTTTTTGAGTCATGACAATGAGGACAACTCACACCAAGCACAAATAATTCAGAAGCCTTATCTTCCTGACTAATCGGGTGACGACAACCGCGACAAAGTTCATAGTTTCCAGGCTTTAAGTCCTGACCAACAGAAACCCGTTCATCAAAGACAAAACATTCACCTTCCCAACGACTTTCTGATTCCGGCACCGTTTCCAAATATTTTAAAATTCCGCCTTCGAGATGATAGACTTCCTCAAAACCTTGACTACGCAAAAAAGCAGTAGATTTCTCGCAGCGAATACCACCCGTGCAAAACATTGCCACCTTGGGTTTATTGCGTAAAGCAGTTTCCCGCAGCACCCATTCAGGTAACTCGGAAAAGCTTTTTGTTTTTGGATTAATAGCGCCTTCAAAAGTACCCATAGATACCTCGAAGTCATTACGCACATCAACCACCACAACATCGGGATCGTCAAGCAGCTTATTCCACTCATCAGGCTTAACATATTTGCCAGCCATGAGGCGGGGATTAATGTCCGGTACCCCCATCGTGACTATTTCGCGCTTCAAGCGTATTTTCAGGCGGTAAAAAGGTGCTTTTTCCGAGAAAGATTCCTTGTGTACCAGATCCGCAAAACGCGGGTCACTACGCAAGAATGCCAGCACTGCGTGTACGCCCTCGGACGAGCCAGCAATCGTGCCATTAATGCCTTCTTGGGCCAGCAAGATAGTGCCTTTGACGTTGTTGTTGTTGCAACAATCGATTAGCGGTGCTTTCAGCTCAGCAAAATCAGGTAGTTCAACGAACTTATATAAAGCAGCGGTTAAAAAATAAGCCATATATGGAATGGATAAGAGTAATTAATTTTCATAATTAAATTATATGAAAATTCAGTCAAAGCGGACGGTGGGACTCGAACCCACGAGGTTCAGCGAAAGAGGTAAGCATCACTCATGGAACCCGATACTGGCAAAGGGTTACATCCTCGGAGCTGATTTTTGTATCCCGTGTGGTCTCCCAATTGTCTCCAAATTGTCTCCAAAGGGCTAACGTTGTCCTGTCGCTTTTGAAATTTTACCATGACCCATACGTCTAGTAGAGGTGCGGAATCTGGGTTAAAAGCACCACGCAAAAAGTCGAGGGCTGATTTGGCGGATATGGAAACTGTGCTGGACGTATTGGCAGAGCTAGGCACTTGATTGTCTCTAATTTTGTCTCCAAATTGTCTCCAAACAGCCCTCAAAAACCCTGTATTTGTCTCCAAAAACATCCTGTGCAACCACAAAGAACAAGCCCTAGAAACGCCAAAACCCTTGATTTATCAAGGGTTTTAAATACTGTTCGCGCAAGCGGACGGTGGGACTCGAACCCACGACGTTCAGCATGGGAAGCTGACATTCTACCACTGAATTACGCCCGCGCTTAGTGTTTTTTACTTGCTTTCACCTTCTTTCACTTTGGGGGCGGAGCGGTAAAAAACGACTATAAAAACATTGTACAACTATTTTCGGATTTTGAGTATAGCATTTTGACAATCAATTTTGGGCGCCAGCCGATCGTACAGCGGAGCCATGAACTGCGGCGGACGAGCAAATTGTCATCGCCACCAAAAGCTGCCCCGAACATTGACAAAGAGTTATACCATTTTTTTAAAGATGTGATAGAGATAAAGAATGTAAAATCCAAGACCATCCGGTGAGAAAACCAATAACACGATCGCTAAAGGATACCAAAACTTCCTGGACTTTTATGCGGAGTTCGTTTAGATTACTAAACACCGACCAAGCTAAAAAATTTGTCAGATATTCCCACACTCTTTCTGTGGGATTTACGGACGGACAAGCCGGAGGCTGAAATAGTAAAATGATATTGTCTGGTAATTTAGATGAGCCTAAATTATGAGAGTCGTGCGTTATCAACTTGAATGATGTGTAATTCATGAGGATATTGTATTGACAAAAGTTGTAAATATGCTTGAAAACAAACTTTGTCTCAATACAAAAACTCCCAAAAAAATTTCCCGTTGCGATCGATACTGCCCCATACAGCCAAAAATACTCAAATTTCCATTGGTGCTTCCCGATGGCTTTACGCCTGACGCTTTCAGGCGCAGACGAATTGTATGTAGTCCTAGCCTATCGTTTATCACTACACCAATAAGTGACTTTTTTATATTTGTTTACTTGAGGTAAAGCTTTGTATAGTCAAGCTTTTATCTGTTGATGCAAGTTATTTTAAACTTCATTAAGTGCCGTAGATTTCTGAAAAATACTGCAATGTATTGGAATTTTTAATTTACTTTTTAATTCCCTCTAAGCTGTTCTACATTTAAATTGTGTGTTAAAAAACAATTCCCCGTCTTGTGGGGTGGGCGTCCCGCCCGCCCTGAATATACAATTTAAATGCGCGACAGCTTAACTAAATAATATACAGCAGTGTAACTGGCTATTCCTTTAATCAACCAGAGACAGAGAGGAACTTCTAGCAGGCCTCTGAAATCATTCAGGGTCTCTCAACTCTTGTTGCAAGGTCGCTGCTACTTCAACTGAAAACTTTTTGGGGCGCCCAAAAACCTGCCGATTTTTTAACAAATTTTCCAGACCGCCCTCTTTATATTGAAAGAGCCAGCGATGAATAGTTGCCTCACTTTTACCTAAAACTGCCGATCCTTCTCGCACAGTTTCTACTTGCTTAGACTGAAATAAATAAAGCATTTGGACTTTGTTATAAGCTAGGACTTTTTTTGTTGTTTGAGTAGTTCTCGCAAACTTTCTACAGATTCGGTAATCTTTATATGAGGACGACCAGACATTGTAATTCTCTCGTTTACTTTTTACCCAACTCTATCACATCTTTAAAAAAATGGTATAAGATCTGCCAAAAGCTTATAGTTACGACCTGCATCAAAAGGTGATTAACGCCATTCAAGCAGTCGAGCAATTCACTTATTTAATAAAAAATATAAAAAAATGGCGTTTGTACTTGACAAACGCCATTTTATACAATTACAAACGCGGCGTCTTATCTTGTTTAAACGACGCTAACAATTCGCGAATTTGGTCGGCCGCAATCTCGCGCCCGCCCAAACCAAAAGCTAGAGCAATGCCAACTGCGATCGCCCCAAGCAGCAGCCCGAAAGCCAAATTCACAATATCGCTGCCAATGCCCATCTGTTGCAGCGCCAAGGCCGAAACAAAGGCAATAATCGCAATCCGAGCCGCTTGGCCCAAAAGCCGCGCTTGACGAGTTCCAGAACTGGCAATCAAACTAAACGCCAGATTCGCCAAATACAAGCCGATCGCAAATACCACCAAACCGGCCAGCACCCGACCTGCAACCAGGACAATACCGCTAACAATCGCCGTCAGCGCTGGAATCCGTAGCACATCGGTAGCCGCCACCACAGCAAACAGCATGATGCCCACCTGCACCACGATGCCGACAAACTCAGAAGGCGTGCGGGCGGGAATTTCCGGTTCCTGAAGAATTGTTGCGTCCGGATCGATCGAACTTGGCGGTAGCCTCAGCGACTGTTTCGGTGGCTGCACCCCCAACCAAGAAAAGACATTGTTGAAGCCAATTCCGGTCAGGATATTAGTAACCAAATCGCCTACCCAGCGCCCCAAAATGTAAGCAAGCGCCAGAATCAGGACTGCTGTGAAGATTTTGGGAACCGCGCCCAAAATGTCGTTGAGCATCGCGACAGCAGGCTGCGAAATCGCCTGAATGTCCAAAGCGTTCAGAGCTGCGATCGCCGTTGGAATCAAAATCAAAACATAGACGATCGTACCGACAATCCACGACAGAGATTGTCCGCCCGAAGTCCGCGAAATTCCAAACCGAGCGCCCAAACCGTCCGCCCCAGCAGCAGCCAACAGATTCGTGACAATCCGCCGCACCACCATAGCCAACAGCCAGCCCACAAACCCAATCAGCACAGCTTCCAGAATTTTCGGAATTGCCGCCAAAATTTGATTGAGCAAATTATTAACCGGCAGCAGAGCATTCTGCAATTCCAGCGATTCGAGAATCAGTGGCAAAAACAGCAGAAAAATGAACCAGTAAAGCGCATTCGCCAGAGTATCGCTCAGCAGCAAAGGACTCTCGCTTGGCGTCGTGCCCACCTGCTGATTCAAGCGCTCGTCCACGCTAAAAGTCCGCATCGCGCGGGATAAAGCCAATTTGGCGATAGTCGCCAGCACCCAAGCAATGCCCAGGAAAATTAGCGCCTTGGCTAACTTCGGCAAAGCACCAGCAATTTGATTGAGAAAAGTATTGAGGGGTTGCGAGACAGCCGTTAGATTCAGCCGATTGAAAAACGCAACTAGGAAAAAAATAAAAATGATCCAGAAAACCGCTGCGGAAATCCATTTTTCCACTTGCGGGGTTCCAGTTCCTTCCGGGCGACCGGTAATCCAAGCAGCCAATCGGTTGTCGATCGTAGTCTTCTTGAGCAATCCCCCGACTACAGAAGAGACGAGGGCTGATACTATCAAGCCAATGAGCAGGATACCAATGGCCCAGAGGAGATTTTCAATGTTTGAGCCCTGAAGGAAATTGTTAATTCCGCGTTCCGCATCTGTCAGGGCATTCCCGGGCTGGGCCTGGGCCAAAATGCGATCGGACAAAGCCGCTATTGGGCCCGATATGGGTCTAGTTATTTCTTGCCAAGTTTCATTCATTTTTTTCTCAGGTTAACGTCACATTTGACAAGGAGAAGACGAAACTTTAATAATAGTTCCAAAAAATCTAGAGATCGCCTAAATTTAATGTTTGTACACTTTTAATGTACTGGGTTAACTACAAAACCCTCAATCGAATTTGGGAGCAACCCATCTCCGACTGCTTTTGGGGCAATATTCAAACAACCGTTGACATCGGCATTTATGAAGCGTCCAGTTTTGGTTCTGAACAATCCTCTTTTTACCCTACTGCCAATGTAGTCGGAATGTTGTTGAATTGGTTCCAAATCCAAAGCTGAACATTTGGAGGTGTAACTTTCCTCAACTAACACCACTTGAATTCCCGCAAGTTGTCCTTGGTACTGCAACGTTTGCACCAACCGGTAATGGGGAATACAGGCAAAATTTTGATTATTAACCTTACCAGTATTAATCCCATCTTTAAAATCATGGTTCCAGCCTATACCCAGCAAGCCAATTTGATGATTAACGAGTTCTTTAATAATTGCGGAACTCGTCCTGTGGAGGTAGTAATCCACTTTACAGTTACGCTTGTGCCACAATTGGGCGAGTTTTTTATTGGTTTGATTCGCTACGGGCAGCAATGATTTCAATGCCGATGAAACTTGATTGCAGTATTGGTTTCTTGACTTAACACCCCGTCCCTCGTAGATTGTCGGTACTAACCCAGGAACATTGTAGGTTAATGTTGCCAGATTGTTTAATCCTAAATCTATGGCAGCTACTCTCTGATTAACTTGTAAAGGCTGTTCTAACTTTTCATAGAGCACCTGGACAACATAACAACCTACTTTGGGAACAATCCGGATTTGTAGAATCAAGGTGACTTTTGAGGGCAACCAAATATTAGTCCCAGAGGTACGAGCATATCCTTTTTTTAAGGCTCTTTTCCTGACAGCTTGACAATTAAATACAACTACATAGCGCCCCTCCTCTCTTTTTCGTTCTCTTGAACCTTTATAATGAGGAATTTTCGGTGCGGTTTTAAATTTAGTGCTGTCTTCCTGATAGTTTCGCACTCCCAAATAGTAGCTAGTCCATGCTTTGATGACTAAGCCGATCGTGCTTTGTGCTAATTTTGCGGGCAGTGCTTTGTAATCAGGACTTGTTTTGAGGGCGTGATAAACAGCCAGAGCGTTTGTTTGTTGGCTAGCGAAAAACTTTTGACTGTAGATGTAGTTAGCGCTATTGTAAAGATTTTTGCACAGCAAAGAAAGTCTATCGGCTTCTCGATAAAACCTATGATTTGGTTTAATGATGTGCCTTTCGACTAACTCCATAATCAGTATATATACTTTATTTCAAGATGATACACTGTATTTATGAGTGTGTCAATCTTTTAATTTCTGGAAAAATTGACGTTACAAGTAAATAAAGGACTATCAAGTAAGCAAAGTTTTGTAATACCCTCCTTGTTGCAGGTTCTCATGTCAATTCGTCAAGTTTTCGAGCAATCCATTGAAATTCGCGCTGCTGCTACTCTGGTGGAGCAATGTATAGTCGATCGCACTTTAATGCACAAGTGGCTCAATCCCCTGCTACGCTGCGATCCCCAGGGCGAATGGGATACTGCCGTAGGAAGTCGCAGCTTATTTATCATAAAAATTCCTGTTTTGCAACCCTCTTTAGAGAGTGTTGTGTTGGAGCGACAACCAGGTTTAATTGTGTGGGGGTTTGACGGATTTTTCAAAGGATGCGATCGTTGGGAATGCCAGCCGCAAATCCAAGGAACTCTCTTGATTAACCGCTTTGAATTTCAAATTCCCAATCGTTTAATTAGATTTGGTTTCAATCGCTTTGCAGCCCCTTGGACAGAAAAAGATATGAAAGACCAACTCCGCCGACTCAAGCGGGTAGCAGAGCAACTATCTCAAAGAATGGGTAAGGGGTAATAGATAAGGGGTAATTGGGAACTTTTACCCTTGCGTAGCCGAATAATTGGTAAGGGATCATGAGTAATTGCTAATAGCTGAAAGCTAGAGCTAATAGGAAAAAAAACACCAATTCCCAATTCCCAATTCCCCGTTACCCCTTCCCTCTAACTTCAGTTATTTATTTCGCACTTCCCGATGGATTGGGCTGACAAATCATTTCTCTCGCCGAATTCACGGCTTGGTTAGCCGTATTTTGCAAAGCCGGGGAATTCTGATACAAAGCTTGCAAATCTTGCACATCTTTAATCACTCGTTCGTAGATAACCATCGCTTGATTGCCGTCAACTTCTAAGGCAGCAGGACTGTAATTTTGCATCACTTCAATCAGCGATATTTTGCCATCTTTGGAAGCTGCGACTAAAGCATCGCGCAGTGCGGGTACGCTTTGAAGCCTAGCAGTCGGCGCATAAGCAACCTCGCCCAATTGTTTGAAAACAATTTCCCCAAAATAAGTGCTTGCTAGTCGCGCTACTAATTGGGAATCTAAAGGCACTTCTCGGGTTAATATTTCGCGTACCGACTCTGGAGTTTGTTTCGCAAGACTCAGAACGCTTTGCAGTTGAGATGATGCTTGGCCATTTTGTGCAAAGCTTTGCAAGTCGCTCATCGGTAATGTTACGTCAACAGCACCGTATTTTACGGTAACATTATCTAATGCAAAGGCTTTGCCGCTGCTTAGGAATACTGCACTTGTTCCCAGCAAAAGCGCCAAACCTAATGATAAAGACTTTGACATTCTTTTGGTTAAATGGGCTGACAGCGGTTGCATGGCGTTGAGATAACGTTGTTCAAACTGAAAGTTCATGAGTTTGTGCCTCTTTACGTCAAAATACTTTTTAGATCGCTCGTCTGTGCGGATATCAGTGTGGATATCAGTGTGGATATCAGTCGGGAAAGTCGAATCGGGATGTCCGTAAATGACCTATGATCTTACAGTCAAGTCAAGCAAATTCAACCTATCAAAAGATAGGTGTTAATTGACAATTAATATGTTATAGTTAATTGTTTGCCAAATTTTAGATACCTTGGCAAAAAGGATAAAAGCGAAATTTGGTCGTCAGGCAGCAGTTTATTGAGTGTCACTTTTATGTCTGATAGTGTGGTGTGCGACATATAGCGAATTTAAGTTCAAAGATCCCGATCGAGCCGATCGACCAATTGGCGAATTCTAGCAGCATCAGGAGCATTCGGAGCATTTCTCAGGTATAGTTCCAAATCGTGGCGCGCTTCTACCAAGCGTCCCAGTTGATAATAGAGAATTCCGCGATCGCGCCGTTCCCCTAGCGCATCGGGAAACAGCAGCAAAATCCGTTCGATCGCCAAGAGTACCCTGACAGCATCTCCCTGTTGCAAGTAAATCGCCTTCAGATTTCCCAGCATTCGCGCCAACAAATGTCGGCGACTTACCGGGGCGAGAAAAGTCGTCTGCAACTCCATAGGTTGACCGTAAATTTGAGAAAGTCGGGCTTGACAATCTTCAGGAAACAATATCTCGCCGCCGTTAAACGCATCAACAAAAATGCCAGCATCTTCAAAATCCGGTCTAATTAAAAAATGTCCCGGCATCCCAATTCCCACCATCGGAAAATCAATGCGCTTAGCAACCTCCAAATAAACCAAAGATAAAGATATCGGAATACCAGTACGCCGATCGATCACTTCATTCAAAAAGCTATTGCCGGGGTCGTAATAATCAACATCATTGCCGGCAAACTGCAACTCCCCGTATAAATAGCCGTTAATAGTTTGAATAATCCGCAGCGGATAATTCTGTGCCGGCAGGCGTGAGCGCACTTCATCTGCGATCGTGTCGAGAGCATTTAGATACTCCTCTGGCTCTAAATTTGGGTATTCTTCCAAAGCCATGTAAAGAGCAGCTTTCGCCAGGTCGATCGAGCCATCCGGCTGATTTATTTCTCGATAAAAGAGTTGTCGGGCGATCGGAAAATCCATATTTATGATTTATTTGATTTTAATTGACATTTTATACGAATATCCAGTTGCCCAAAAAAATATTAAAAACATCTCTCTTCTCTTCCTCTCTGCGTTCTCTGCGCCCTCTGCGGCTCAAAAAAAACAGTCTTGTATGTAACGCGCACCTTACAGCTTAACTTTTAACCTTCAAATCCCATGACTTTTACCAATCACCCAACTGCGGCGAAAAATCCGAGCCAGAGTCGATTCTTCCAAAGCAAAATAGATAGGGCGGCCGTGAGGACAAGTGCGCGGATTACGAGTTTGCTGCCATTCATCCAACAAATTTTGCATTTGGGAAAGACTCAAAGGAGTACCGTTTCGCATAGCACTACGGCAAGCAGTCGCAACTTGAGCCGCTTGTAAATCTGCGACTTTACTGAGTTCAAAAAGCGCATCCGCACAGTCATCTCGATCGGCTAACAATTCAGGAACTTCGCGGGCGGCCCATAGCTGTTCGCCAAAACTTTCTACTTCCAAACCCAAGCGGGATAAATTCTCAATTTGCAGTGCAGATAATTGACTGAGAATTACTGGTTTTTCTAGACATTTTAGCTGCCAAGCCGCGCACAACTGCTCGTATAAAACCCGCTCGTGAGCGATGTGTTGTTCCACCAACCACATTCCGCTGGAATGTTCGGCAACAATGTAAGTATTGTGAACTTGAGCGATCGCTCTCAATTCCATCAATCCTATTTTATTAGCTTTTTCCTGTTCGCCGCCTTCATCATTCTGCCTAGCCGAAATCCCGACACTGTAAGCACTTTTTTGTTCCGATGCCTTCAGCAATTTTCCCACTCGATCGGGAATTGGGGCAGGTGGCAAAACTTCATCATTCAAATGCAAAGCACGAGTAATTGCCGCGCTAACTTGTGCTTGCCAAAAACTCGGATCATGCAGATAAATTTCAACCTTAGCCGGGTGGCGATTCCAGTCGATTTCCGAAGGGGAGATTTGCAGGTGGACAAAACACACGGGATAGCGATCGCGCGGACAAGTGCGGGCAAAGGCGCTGAGAATAGTTTGCTCTAATTCGGGCGATCGCACAACTCGCCGATTTACCCCAACTTTCACCCAATCAGGTCGCCTGCGGTGACAGCGATCGGGCAAACCAATTACTAATTCTAAAAACTGGGAATTGGGAATTGGGCATTGGGAAGTAGCAACTGGGAATTGGTAATTAGGCTTAACTGTAGCACCAACAAGTTGAGTTTCTACAAATAAATTTGCTGCTTTATTATTTGCAGGACTTGCAGGCAAATCTAACTTTAAATACTGCAAATCGCTCGATCGCACACCGCGCACAAATTGAGGTAAAAGTTGTTCCGCTGTGCTACCAGGAGTTACGTGCAAACAAGGCGTATTTCCTTGACGCAACTGCCAATTAACGTGCGGGTGACAAATAGCAATTTGCTGAATGATTGATTGGATCGATCGCATTTGCTGTGCTGGCGACAAAAAACTGCGGCGCACAGGCCAATTGCCAAACAAATTATCAACAGTCACCACCGTACCCGGAGCGATCGCTGCTGTTTCCACCTCCACAGCCACGCCCGCGTTGTTGTAAACCACCCGCCAGCCCGATCGAGCATTTTCACCTCCCCCCTTGTTAAAGGAAGATTTGGCGGGGGTTGGCGCCGACTCTCGATTTTCCGAAAAATCCCCCAATCCCAAATCATTCGATCGGCTCAAAACCTCCAAACAGCCCAACTGAGCTAAACTGTGCAAAGCTTCCCCACGAAATCCCAAAGTATCAATTTTGTAAAGGTCAGCTTCAGTGGTAATTTTGCTCGTACTGTGAGGCGAAGCCGCCTGCTGCAAATTTTCCAGATCCATTCCTGTACCATTATCTGCAACTTGCACCCGCCACTGTTCGGGCCAGACAGAAACAACGATGCGAGTTGCGCCAGCATCCAGAGAATTTTCAACTAATTCTCTTACCGCTGCGGCGATCGAGTCAATCACTTCGCCGGCGGCAATTAAATTGATAACTTCTGTGGGTAAGGTTTGAATAGTAACTGGCATCAAATTTTTAGCAGTTCGTTAATTTAATTATACTTGATTCTCCAAGTCGCTACACAGTATTAGGACTTACGTTCTTCCAGCCGATTTCTTAGAAAAATATTGTTTTATAACACGATATCTACTCCTCAACCAAGTCTCTGACCCTTAGTGAAAAACTCCTAAGTATATATCTTCCAACCTACTTAAATTTGATCTCCTAAATCCCTGATTTTTGGCAAGCGAATGTAAAAAGTTGTGCCTTTTCCGTCCTCCGACTCATAAGTAATTTCCCCTTTGTGAGCCTCAACGATCGATTTAACAATTGCCGTTCCCAACCCAGTACCAGTCCGCTTGCCATAAGTTACAAACGGTTCAAATAACTTTTCCTTAATTGTCGGCGGAATGCCGGGGCCGTTATCGTAAATGCTAATTTCTGCCCATTCCTCATTTTGTGTCACCGCAATCTCCACCCGACCCCCTCTTCCGCCAAAAGCCTCAACAGCATTTCCAACTAAATTTTGTAAAACTCGCAAAATCTTATTTTCATCCGCTTCCACTATTACTTCTGTCACCCGTACTGCTAAATCTACTTTTGCTGCTTCACAATAAACTCTGTTCAACTTTTCAAACTGCTGCAACGTCTGAATTAAATTAACGGGTTTCTTATTGAATACAGACTTACCTCGCGAAAATTCTAATACTTCTTCAGCCATCCCCAACATTCGATGAACCTGCAACTGAATAAGTTCGCACCACTCCTGAGTTTCCTCATCTTCGTGCATTTCTTTGAGCATTTCTGTGGAGAGTTTAATTCCGGTAAAAGGACTTTTGAAATCGTGAATAATTGTACTCACCATTTCTCCTACCAATACCATTTTTTGTTTGTGTACCAACTGGCTCACATATTGATCCGTGGTCTCCCGTAAATTTTTAGTAATGAAACTAAACATTTGCAGTACCGAACTGCCTTTAGCAAACTGGAGAGTTGTTATTAGTTCTTCACGGCCTATTTTGGCTAAAGTCGATCCTGCAACTGCCACAGCTCTAGCACTGCGTGGCTCTCCGTCTAAAACTCCGAGTTCGCCAAAATAATCGTCTGGGTTAGCCACAGCAACAGTTTGATATTTATGATTGTCAAGCCGCTTGCTAAACTCGACTTTACCTTCTAAAACTAGATATAAAAAATCCGCTGTTTCTCCTTCTTCAAAAACCAGCGTTTCCTGAGCAAAACTCTCCAAAATAGCTATTTGGCAAAGGTGAGCAGCTTGCTCTGGTTCAAAATAAGACATAAATCGATGAGATGCTAGATCCATGTGAAAATACCTGAGCCTTAATTTAAACAGTTTCTTTTTTCTATTTTCGCTGATCAGCATCAGTGCGTTAATAAAATACAATACTGCTTTAATCTGGGTGTCTTTTCTAGCCTCCCAGGCTGTGACGCAAGGATCAGCGTCGGGATGTAGAGCCAGACTAGGACAGCAGCACCAGCAATCTCACCAAAGTTCTCAGTTAATTGACTAAAATACATAAATATTGTACTATTTTTGAGATTTAAATTGGACGTGGGAGAGTTCTCCGGCCACCTCAGAAGATTTTAACTGTAGAGAGATCGTGTAATTTAAATGCCGATCGACCCCGTTTACAAAAATTAACGATCGCCCGATAAAACGATCGCAGCATTCTGCCCCCCAAAGCCAAAACTTAAACAAACCGTATTTCTGACAATAGCCGATCGCGCACAGCGAACAAAGTCTAATTCAAACCCCGGTTTTTTCATTCCCACGCAAGGCGGCAACATCTGATATTTAATACTCATCAAACAAAAAGCCACGCCCAAAGCTCCCGAAGCTCCCAAAGTATGACCCGTAGCCCCCTTAGTCGAACTAACAGCAATTCCTGGGTGAAATAACTTCTCAATTAACAGTGCTTCGTGTCGGTCATTCAACTCAGTTGCAGTACCGTGAGCATGAATAAAATCTATATCAATCGCCGCTAAATTACTGCGTTTCAAACATTGATTTACCGCCGCGATCGCACTTTCTCCCCCCAGCTCCGGCGCATTAGCATGGCAAGCATCATTTGTCAAGCCAAAACCGGAAACTCGACCGTAAATTTTAGCACCACGACGCCTTGCCAACTCGGCCGATTCTAAGACAAATAAAGCCCCGCCTTCACCGAGCACAAAGCCTTCCCGATTTTCATCAAAGGGATAGCACCCAGTGTTTGCCAAAGCACCCATCCGGCTAAATCCAGCCAGAGTCAGCGGTGTGATAGGCGCTTCCACAGCACCTGCGATCGCCCGCTGACACTCACCCGTGCGGATTAAATCAACAGCGCGGGCGATCGACCAAATACCCGTCGCACAAGCAGCCATCGGCGCCAGTACCGGCCCCGTCGAGCCAATTGCCCTCGCCGCTGCGATCGCCCCCATGTGAGGCAAAAAATTCACGAATTGAGAATTGGGAATTGGGAATTGGGAATTGGGCATGGGGAATTGGGCATGGGGAATTGGGCATTGCGAATCGGTAATTGAGAATTCTCTTTCCTCTTCCTTCTTCCTTCTTCCGACGGACATCGGACTGACATCCGTTACATCCGTTACAGAATCCGTTGCCGAACTTCCCTCTTCCTTCTTCCTTCTTCCTTCGCTAGCCAACTGTTCCAAATTTGCCTGGAAACCTCGGCTAGAACCGATCACAATCCCGCAATCTGGCAAAGGCAAAGTCAAATTAGCATCTTGCAAAGCATCTGCTAAAACCTGCCGAATTAAAGTTATTAAATCCGCAGGTTTTGCGCCAATTAAAGCCAAAGGTTGCGGCTCAATTTTCAGAAAAGGTTGATGTTGTCGAATTCCCGACTTCCCGGACAACAATCTTTTCCAGCCATCATCCAGAGTACCTAAAGCCGAAACAAGACCAATTCCCGTAACAACAACATCCATAAGTAAAAGGCTTGCTTTTAGCAAAAAGTAGAAAGTAGAAGGCAGTTGTTTCTCAAATGACAACTGCCAACTGCCAACTGCCAACTGCCAACTGACTACCGACTACTGAACAGCCTTAAAATTTTCCAAACCCTGAGTAACCGTAGCCTTATCAATGCGATCGCCTGCTTCAATCTTATCAATCACATCCATGCCTTGCTTGACGTACCCAAAAACTGCATAGCTACCGTCCAAAAATGGTACATCGGTCAAAGTAAAGTAAAACTGAGAAGAAGCCGAATCAGGACTCTGCGATCGAGCCATCGCAACAGCCCCGCGACTGTGCATCAACACGGGTTTCTCCTTAACCCCAGCTTCTTCTAGCGTCGCGCTGTAAGTCGGATTGGCAGCACCTTTAGCTTTAATTTCCAGAGGAATCCTGCGTTCTACAGTAGTTTTCGGGTCAATAAAACCGCCAGTTCCCAGTCGCGCTGTAGGGAATTTAGGGTCTTTACCCTGGGGGTCGCCGCCCTGAACTACAAAAGGCTGAGGTTCCCGCACGACTCGGTGAAATACCAGCCCGTCGTAGACTCCTTTCTGAACCAAATCGACAAAATTGCCCGCAGTAATTGGCGCATTTGTGCCGTCGAGTTCGATCGTAATTGGAGCACCTTTAACCGTCATCACCACCGTTGCTTTTCCTTCCAAGCGTGGCAAATTGCTAAATTGCGAACTCGCCGCTACAGCAGCAGGAGAAGGAGAAGGAGACAAAGAAATATTTTCACCCGACGCCGGATTCGATGTCGGAGTCGAGTTTGCCACAGGGGAACTACTGCATCCTCCGACAAACAACGCCCCAATTATTAAAAGTGAGAACAACCACCGCTGAATTTTGATTTGCATTTGCATTTGTATTTTCACCAAAAAACTGGGTCTGAAGCCCCGTCCTTATAGGACGGCTTTACATTGAATTAAATACCCTTTCGGGGTCGGAGAGGGAATTTTATGCAACCTCTCCGATTTTTGGGGAATGGTTGCCCCAAACTCCCATTTCTGGGGTAAAGTTAGCTTCGACAAAGTTATAAAGGCTTGTTAGGCTAGCAGCACTGTCGAGCGTGACCTTAAGACTGTTTAACCACTAGCGACAGAGCAAGGGACTAGCTTCGCATCCCAGGGTGTCGTCACCTAAATAACGTAGCTATTTAAAGCTTAGTCTGGTCAGAATGGCCTGTTAGATTTCTCTTTCAAGCCTCACGCCTTTAGGCTGAGGTTTCTGACTTTGAGTCAATTACGGACTTTGCAACTAAAGATTTTAATTCAATAGTCCGGACTGTTTTTAGTTCGTAGTCTAAAACCAGCGATTTTCCTTTGATAGCGAACTGGCCTTGGAGCCTTGAAACCCTTATTCTACGGTTTGCAATCAAAAACTTTCGCAAGTATCAATAGTCCGGACAGTTTTTATATGGCCCAATGGCTTATTCTGTAGGACTTCGCAGCCCCTGTGGATAATTAAATCAATGTCCGATCCACCCCTGACGGGGCATTTAATTCGACTTTATTATGATCCTTGCCCCGCGTAAGCTTGTAGTGTGGTTCCAAAAACTGTCCGGACTATTGAAGTATGGTTAATTGATAGATTCAAAAATTGGTAACGGGCTTACTCGCAGATCGATCTTTTTCACTTACCAGGTAGGTAAGGTGCGCGGCCCGGCGCACCCTACGAGACATTACCAATCTCAAATCTAAAATCGCCAATCGCAAATCCCTAAAGTCCTTCTAGGGGAACTTGCAAAAATCGAGCCAATTCGGCCGCTTGATTTTCCACTTCAGACAAAGCAATCGGCTGTCCGACTCTAGTCAGGGGAAACTGACGGCGGTCTTTGAGCTTAAGATAAATACTGCGGCGGGGATTGAGACCTTCTTTAATGTCCACCCGCACAGATTGCACCTCCGATGTCTTGCAATTAAAATCAACTTTGCGGTTTTTGCCGGGAAAACCCCAGCGAAAGATCCGAATGTTACCAGTTTGTCGATCGAACTCGTTGTAACCGCCACCGACATCCCAGAGAATAGTCAGCCACAGGTAAAGCGCCAAAAGCACGCCACAGACACCGTAGAAACCCATCGCAATGCCTTGGGGGATGAAAACAAGCTGAGTCGGGTCAGCAAAAGGCAGCAGGTTAACGTGCAAGTAACTGGAAATGCCCGACAGCAGGAAACCAGTCCCTCCAATGCTGACCACCGTCGCCCACCAGTAATTGCTGAAGCGGCGGGAGCCCAAAACCGGGTAGCGCAGGACAGGATCGATCGAGGTCATTGTTTTTGCAGTCATAAAATTAAACAGCCTTAAAGCCAAATCTTAATTCAATTAGCCCACCGAGTGTCACGCTTCGCTGACGAGATCGCGATCGACCGATCGGCATTGTGTATCAACTCCTGCTAATTATGTTGAAAAATTATGAACTTCTAATATATAGTTATGTTAACTTTAATTAGAAACCTTGGTCTTTTAACAAGCAAAAGGATTTTACCGCAATGACAATCGCAGTCGGACGCGCCCAGACCGAAAGAGGCATCTTTGATGTCCTCGACGACTGGCTCAAACGCGATCG